>VGXI01000032.1 GCA_016873475.1 bacterium
CTCGCACGCGAGCAGGGTCTGCCCGTGATCGTGATGACGGCCTACGCGACGCTCGCCGTCGCCCTGGCCGCTCTGCGTGCGGGCGCCGCCGATCTGCTGCCCAAGCCCTTCGGCCTGCGCGAGCTGGAAGCCGCCTTCGCCCGTCTCGGCGAGAGCGAGCGGCGCCGCCCCCGCAGCGAGGCGAGCGGCGGCGGGCGCGGCCCCGCTCGGCTCATCCTCGGCTGCAGCGAGGCAATGGCCCGCGTGCACGCCCTGGCCGCCAGCGTGGCGCCAACCAAGGCGACGGTCCTGCTCACGGGCGAGAGCGGCACGGGCAAGGAACTGGTCGCGGCGGCCATCCACGCGATGAGCCGGCGCGCGCAGAGCAGCTTCGTCAAGGTCAACTGCGCGGCGATCACCGACACCCTGCTCGAGAGCACCCTCTTCGGCCACGAGAAGGGCGCCTTCACGGGCGCCATCAAGCGCACGCCCGGCAAGTTCGAGCTGGCCCAGGGCGGCACGCTGCTGCTCGACGAGATCAGCGAGATGAAGGTCGAGCTGCAGAGCAAGCTGCTGCGCGTGCTGCAGGAGCGGGAATTCGAGCTGGTCGGCGGCACGCGCACGCTGCCCGTCGATGTGCGCATCATCGCCACCTCGAATCGCAATCTGAAGGAGGCCGTGCGCAGGGGCCAGTTCCGCGACGACCTCTACTTCCGCCTGAGCGTCGTGCCCATCCACCTGCCGCCGCTGCGCGAGCACCGCGAGGACATTCCCGACCTCGTGCGCCACTTCGTGAACCAGGCGGCCAGCGAGAACGGGCTCGCGCGCCCCGAGCTGACGCCGGTCCTGCTGCGCGACCTGCAGCGCCAGACCTGGCCCGGCAACATCCGCCAGCTGCAGAACGCGGTGGAGCGGGCCGTCGTCATGGCGCAGGGCCAGCGGCTGGAGCTCGCGCACTTCCTGCTCGAGGACGACCTGCAGGCGCCGGCCCGCGGCGGCGCCGAGCTGGACGCCGAGCTGACGCTCAAGGAGATGGAGCAGCGGATGATCATGGCGAGCCTTGCCCGCTTCAGCGAGAACCGCACCCAGGCGGCCCGCCACCTGGGGATCAGCGTGCGCACGCTGCGCAACAAGCTGAACCTCTATCGCGAGCAGAACCGCCGGGCCGGCGGCGCCAGCCGCGCGGCGACGGCCTAGGAGCGCGATGCCGAAGGCCATCTACAGCGAGGGCAACCTCGACGTCCTCAAGCGGAGCCTGGACGCCTACGCCCTCCGCCAGCGGGTGATCGCCGAGAACATCGCCCAGGTGGAGACACCCGGCTACCGGGCCCGCAGCGTGAGCTTCGAGCAGGAGCTGGCCCGGGCGCTCGAGCGCGGCGACCAGTCGCTGCCGCAGCCGCAGGTGCTCGAGCGCTCGCCGCTCACGACGGACAACGGCATCAACGACGTGGACCTCGAGCAGGAGATGGCCCTGCTCGCCGAGACGAACCTGCGCCACAAGGTGACGACGCGCATCCTGGCGATGCGCTACCAGCTCCTGCGCAGCGCGATCCGCGGCCGCGGCTAAGGAGGTAGGCCATGCCCGAGGGCATCTTCGACAGCTTCAAGGTGAGCGCCCAGGGCCTCAAGGCGCAGCGCCTGCGCCTCGACGTGGCGGCGGAGAATCTCGCCAACGCCGAGACGACGCGCACGCCCGAGGGCGGGCCCTATCGCGCGAAGACGGTCGTCTTCAGCGCCAAGCCGGTGCGGCCCGCGTCGGGACGGCCCTTCGCCAGCCTGCTCGCGCAGGCCAGCGGGAGCGCGCCGCTGGTCGGCATCGGCGGGGCCGACCGTCGGCCGCCGGCCGAGCTGGTGGCCAGCGTCGCCGAGGTCGCGGAGCCCTTCACGAGCGAGTTCGCGCCCGATCACCCGGATGCCGACGAGCGGGGCGTCCTGCTCAAGCCCAACGTCGATCCGGTCACCGAGATGCTCAACCTGATCAAGGCGACGCGCGCCTACGAGGCGAACGCGACGGCCCTCGACGCGGCGAAGGAAATGATCAGCCGCGCGATCGACATCTGAGGAGTGAGCGATGAAGGAAGTCCAGCTGCGGCCGCTCGTCACGCACAACCTGCTCAAGGCCTACACGCGGCCTGAGGCGCTCGGCGGCCCCGCGCCGGCCGGGAACGGCTTCGGCGCGCTGCTGGCCGAGACGATCGGCAAGACGGCGGAGGCGCACCGGCTCGCGGCGGGCACGATTCCGGCCGCCGCGATGGATGCCGGCATCGATGTCCACCAGGTGATGATCGCCCAAGAAGAGGCGAGCATCACCTTCGAGCTGCTCATGGAAGTGCGCAACAAGCTGTTGGAAGGCTACCAGCAGCTGATGGCAATGCAGGTCTAGGCTAGCGGAAGGCGGAGCAGAAGATGGCAAGCACCTTCGGGAGAATGCGCGAGCTGTGGGGCCTGCTGGGCACGAGCCAGCGCGTGCTCTTCCTCTCGGTGGCGGGGGCCGTCCTCGCCACGCTCTTCATCTTCTTCACCTGGCTGGGGCGCGAGGAGTACACGCTCCTCTACAGCGACCTCGGTCCGGAGGAGAGCGCGCGCGTCATCGAGCTGATGCAGAAGCGGAACGTCGAGTACCGCATCACCAACGGGGGCAGCGGCCTGATGGTGCCGGCCAGCCAGATCGGCGAGCTGAAGGTCGCCATGGCCGGTGAGGGGCTGCCGACCGGCGGCATCGCCGGCTACGAGCTCTTCGACGACCAGGGCCTCGGCGTCAGCGAGTTCACGCAGAACCTGAACTATCGCCGTGCGCTCGAGGGCGAGCTGGCGCGCAGCATCAGCACGATCAGCGGCATCGAGAAGGCGCGGGTGCATCTGGTGATGCCCAAGCCGGCCCTGTTCAAGAGCGAGCAGCAGCAGCCGACGGCCAGCGTCGTGCTCAACCTGGCGCGGCCGGGCGCCCTGCGCGCCGATCAGGTGGAGGCCATCCAGCGGCTGGTGGCCGGCAGCGTGGAGTCGCTGGCCCCCGACCAGGTGACGATCCTGGACAGCTTCGGCTCGCTGCTCTCGCGCGACGGCACGAACGACGTCTCCGGACTCAGCTCGGCGCAGCTCGAGATCAAGCAGGAAGTGGAGAACTACCTCTCGCGCAAGGCGCAGAGCACCCTGGAGAGCGTGCTCGGCGGCGGCACGGCGCTCGTGCGCGTGAACGCAGACCTCGACTTCGAGAAGGTGGAGCGCACGCGCGAGATCGTCGACCCCGAGACCTCCGCGATCGTCAACGAGCAGCGCAACCAGAGCCAGCGCGAGAGCGACGGCGAGTCGACCGAGAGCTCGACCGTCCAGTACCAGTTCAACCGCATGGTGGAGAACATCGTCGGCGCGACGGGCACCATCCGGAAGCTGACGGTGGCCGTGCTGATCGACGGCGTCTACAGCGAAGGCGCCGACGGGGCGCCCGCCTACGCGCCGCGCAGCGCACAGGAACTGGAGGGCTACCGGAAGATCGTCGAGAACATCGTCGGTCTGGACGGCACGCGCGGCGACAAGATCGAGCTGCTCAACGTGCGCTTCCAGGAGAACGTGCCGCCGGTCGGCGGCGGCGTCGGGATGTGGCTCGAGCACGCGCCGCAGCTCTTCAAGGGCCTGCTCGTGGCCCTCGTCCTCGTCTTCCTGCTGCTGACCTTCCGGCGCCTGAGCGGGCAGCTCGTCGCCGGCCTCTCGGGCGCGCCGCGGAGCGGCCGCGAGACGGGCCGCGGCGGGGAGCCGAGCCGCATCGGCGCGGGCGGCAGCGCGGCGGCCGGAGTCGAGGGTCTGGCGAGCAACGCGATCGAGATGGAGCAGCAGGCCAGGGCGCTCGCGCTGGAGAAGCCCGAGGACATCGCCCAGCTGGTGCGCACCTGGATGCACGCGAGGAGCTAGCCGATGACGAGAGCCGGCAGAGAGGCCGCGACGAGCGGCGCGACGGCACCCGCGGACCTGAAGGGCGTCACGCGCGCGGCGATGCTGATGGTGGCGCTCGGCAAGGACGCCGCCTCGGAGATCACGCGCCACCTCTCGGACGAGGAACTGGCGGCGCTCTCGGCCGAGATCGCCGCGCTGGGCGCGATCTCCGCCGACAGCAAGCGCGCCGTCCTGCGCGACTTCGCCGAGACGGCACAGTCCCGCGACTTCATGGTGCAGGGCGGCGAGGAGTACGCCCGCGAGGTCCTCGTCGGCAGCCTGGGCGAGCGGCGGGCGAAGTCCATCCTCGGGCGCCTGCACGGCCAGGGCGAGGGCAGCTACTTCGGGCTGATCAACGGTGTCGATGCGCTGAGCATCGCCATGTTCCTGAAGAAGGAGCACCCGCAGACGATCGCGCTCGTGCTGAGCACCCTGCCGACGCCGCAGGCCGGCCAGATCCTCGCCGCGCTGCCCGAGGACGCGCGCACGTCCGTGGCCTACCGGATGGCGACGATCGAACGCCCGAGCCCCGAGGTGATCGCGGAGATCCAGGCCGTGCTGGGCGACTTCGTGCAAACGGAAGTGCCCGACCTCGGCGCCAAGTTCGGCGGCACCTCGCATCTGGCCAGCAGCCTGAACGAGATCGACCAGGGCGTCTGGCGCGGGATCCTCGACGGGATCGAGGACCTGGACGCCGCCGTCGCCCAGGACATCAAGAACCAGATGTTCACCTTCAGCGACCTCGTCCTGCTCGACAACAAGTCGATCCAGGCGGTCATGAAGGAGGTGGACAGCAAGGACCTCGCGCTCTCGCTGAAGGGAGCGACGCAGGAGGTCCGCGAGCTCGTCTTCGGCAACATGTCCAAGCGCGCGACGACGGCGATCCGCGAGGAGATGGACTACATGGGCCCGGTGCGCGTGAGCGAGGTCGAGGCGGCGCAGGGTCGCATCATCGACGTCGTGCGCCGACTCGAGGCCGAGGGCGCCATCTACATCGCCGGTCGGGGAGGCAAAGAGGGTGGCATCATCGAGTGAAGCCCTGCGGGCGGGCCTCGTTCTCGAGGACTTCGCCCGCCGCGGCACGGCCGCCGAACGCGCCCAGCTCGAGCGCCATCCGGCCTTCGCGGCCCTGCGCGCGGAGCTGCTCGCCGAAGGCCGGGCCGAGGGCCGGGCCGAGGCGACGGCGGCCTACGCGGCGGAGCGGGCCAGCCTCGTCGAGGGCCCGCTCGCCGCGCTCGAGCGACTGCTGGCGGGGCTGACGGCCGAGCGCGCCGCCTTCCAGCAGGAGCACGCGCGGGAGCTGCTGCGGCTGGCGCTGGCCCTCGCCCGCCGGGTTGCGCGCGTGGAGCTGCGCAGCAATCCGGCCGTGCTGGGAGCGAAGCTGCACGAGCTGCTGCCCCTGCTCGAACGGGCCGCCGGCTACCGCGTGCTCGTCAACCCCGCCGATCTCGAAGCGACCAGCCGCCTGCTCGCAGCCGAGCGGCGCACGCTCTTCGGCGACCTGCCCTTCCTGCTCAAGCCCGATCCGCGCCTGCCCGCCGGCTCGCTCGCCCTCGAGGGCGACGAAGCGCGGCTGGAGTCCATCTGCGCGGACGAGCTTGCGCGGCTCGAGCAGGAGCTCGAGCGGGCTCTCAGCGGCGCCGAGGCCTGCCATGGCGCTTGAGTTCGCGCAGGCCGCGGAGGCCGTCGCCGCCAGTGATCCCGTGCGCCGGGTCGGGCGCGTGGAGCGCGTGGTCGGCCTGCTCATCGAGGCGGCGGGCATCGCCGGCTCGGTGGGCGAGCTCTGCACGATCGAGACGGCCGCCGGCCCGCTGCCCTGCGAGGTCGTCGGCTTCCAGGCGGCGCGCCTGCTGCTGATGCCCTACCGCGCGCTCGTCGGCGTGCGGCCCGGCGATCGGGTGCTGGCCAGCGGCGCACCGCTCGCCGTCGGCGTCGGCGAGGGGCTCATCGGGCGCGTCCTCGACGGCCTCGGCCGCGTGATCGACGGCGGCGAGACGCCCTGGCTGCGCGAGCGGCGCAGCGTCCAGGCCCTCGCGCCCTCGCCGCTCAGCCGGCGCCCGATCGAAACCCAGCTCGTGACGGGCATCCGCGCGATCGATGGCCTCGCCGGCATCGGCGAGGGCCAGCGCGTGGGCATCTTCGCGGGCAGCGGCGTGGGCAAGAGCGTGCTGCTCGGGATGCTGGCCCGGCGCGCGGAGGCGGACGTCATCGTGCTCGCCCTGATCGGCGAGCGCGGCCGCGAGGTGGGGGAGTTCCTCGCGCAGGATCTCGGCGAGCAGGGCCGGACGCGCTCGGTGGTGATCGCGGTGACGAGTGACGCCTCCGCGCTCGAGAAGATCAAGGGCGCGGAGCTGGCCTTCGCCGTGGCCGAGCACTTCCGCGACCGCGGCCAGCGCGTCCTCCTGATGATGGATTCGCTCACCCGCTACGCGATGGCCCTGCGCGAGATCGGCCTCGCCACCGGCGAGCCGCCCGCGAGCAAGGGCTACACGCCGAGCGTCTTCGCGGCGCTGCCGCGGCTGCTCGAGCGCGCGGGCAGCGCCGCGCAGGGGACGATCACGGGCCTCTTCACCGTGCTGGTCGAGGGCGACGACATGGCCGATCCCGTGGCCGACACCGCGCGCTCCATCCTCGATGGCCACCTCGTGCTCAGCCGGCGCCTCGCGACGGCGGGGCAGTATCCCGCGCTGGACGTCCTCGAATCGGTGAGCCGACTCTTCACCGCCGTCGTGCCCCCGGCCGAGGTCGAGCGCGCGCGCAGCCTGCTGGCGGCGATGGCGCTCTATCGCGAGAACGAGGACCTCATCCAGATCGGCGCCTACCCGGCGGGCAGCAGCGCCGAGATCGATCGCGCGATCGCCCTCCGGCCCGGGTGGCAACGCTTCCTGCGCCAGGCCCGCGACGAGCACAGCGGGCTCGCCGCCACCCGCGCCGCGCTGGCCGCCCTGCTCGCGAGCGCGGCCTGATGGCGGCGTCCGGCTTCCGCTTTCGCCTCGAGAAGCTCCTGCGGCTGCGGCTGCGCGCCGAGCAGGATGCCGCGCGCGAAGTGGCCCGGCGCGAAGGGCCGCTGCGGGAGGCGCAGCGCGACCTCGCCGCGCTGAAGGAGGCGCGGCACCACCTGCTGTTGCGCCGCGATGCCCTGCAGCGCGAGCGGGTCGAGCCGGCCCGCCTCGAGGAGAACCGCTACCAGATCATCGCCGTCGAGCGCGGGCTGCCGCGCGCCGAGCGACGGCTTGCCGAGCGCGAGCGCGAGCTGCTGGCCGCGCGTGAGCTGCTCACCCAGCGCAGCCGCGCCCGCAAGCTGCTCGAGAAACTGGCCGAGCGGCAGGCGGCGGAGTTCGTCGCCGCCGCGGCTCAGCGTGAGCGGCGCGAGCTCGACGCTCGCCCGCAGGCCCGCCATGGCATGGCGATTGCGTTGCGCGCTCTGACTGCGGACGAGAGGTAGCTCTATGCGATCGGTCATCCTCTTCAGCTTCTTGAGCTTTATCGTCATCTTCGCGGCGACATTCCTCGTGACGGGCGTTTTCAAGGGCCTGCGCGAGAGCTACGCCGCGAAGACGGCGGCGCCCGCTGTTGCGGGTGCGGACTCGCTCAGTCTGGAGCGGAAATCTCTGCAGGCCCGGGCGGCGAATCTTGCCCGTCGCGAGGGCGAGATCGAGGACCTCCAGGAGAGTCTCGAGCTCGAGCGCGCAGTGCTCGCCGAGGAGTTCAACAAGCTGAGCGGCCTGCGCGACGGCATCCAGCTCGCAACGGGTCAGATCGAGGAAGCGCGCCTGCGCAGTCTCAAGAAGCTCGCGAAAGTCTACGAGGCGATGCCGGCCAGGGAAGCGGCCGCCATCCTCAGCGGCATGGACGTCGACATCGTGCTCGAGATCCTCCGCAACATGAAGGAGCGGCCGGCGGCGCAGGTGCTCGCCGCGCTCGACCCCGGTCGCGCCGCGGCGCTCAGCAACATGCTCAGCGCCCAGAAGGAGAACTGATGGACCTGATGATGCTGCTCGGTCCCACTGCGGGGGATAGCGCGGCGCCGACGCGTCGCGGTGACGGCAAGCAGGCGGCGGGGGCAGCCGGCGCGCTCTTCCACGGCCTGCTCGCGGGGGCGACCACGCGCGACGAACGGCAGCCGGCCGAGACTGTCGGCGCGATCACTCCCTTGGCCCTGGGCGGCGGGGACGCCGAGGCGCCGAGCGATGCGCAGGACCCCGAGCTGGTCTCAGCGACCGCGCAAGCCTCCGTCGAGGACGCCGATGAAACCGAGACCGGCGCGATCGGCGACGAGGCGAAGATCCTCGCCGGCGGCGGCGATGTCCCGCTCGCGACGCTCAGCCCCACGGCCACGAGTGCTCCGCTGAGCCCGCAGTTCACGCTGACCCCCCTGCCCGATCCCTTGAGCGAGTCGCCGCTGACCCTGCCCACGCTGCAGGGGCCGCCGCTGGGCCCGAGCCTGAGTGCGCCGTCGGCGCTGCCGAGTCTGGGTCCGGCCGGCGACGCGGCCTTGCTCGCCAGCGCGGCGAAGCCGGGCAGCCCCGCGAGCGAGGGGGCGCGCGTTGAAGCGACGCTCGCGCAGCCCGGCGAGCAGCCCGCCGCGGTCGGCACTGCGCCGGGTGCGAGCGCCGACATGGCGCGCGCGACGGACGGGAGCGGCGCGCCGCCGGCGAGCCTCCCGGAGCTGCCAGCGGGCGCGTCGAAGGCAAGGGCTGTTGCCGCGGCGGTCCAGCCCGACCGCCTCCAGGCGCAGCGCGCCGGGCAGGCGCAGCCGGGCGCCGCAACGGCGACGCCGGCGACTGCCGGCAGCGAGGCCGCGAACCTTGCGGCGCCGACCCGGAACGACGCGGCTCTCCGCCGCAGCGTGCGCCAGACGGCGGGAAGAACGAGCGTGGCCGCGCCGCGCGGCGACGCGCGCGCCAAGGCGGCGCCGACTGGCCCCGCCCTGCCGGGCGTCGCCCTCACGGCGAGCGAGAGCCCGCAGACGAGCGCGCAGTCGCCTGGCGAGGCGCAGCCCGAGCCGGCGCGCGCGGCCGGAGACGGCGCGGCGCGCCCGGCCCCGACGACCGCGCCGAGCGCGGCGCGCGAAGCGCAGACCCCGGCGATGGCCCTCGCGGGCGAAGCGCCGGTGAGCGCGTCGAGCGAGGGCCTCGACGCGGCGCCGGCGCCGGCCGAGAGTGCGCCGCTGCCTGTCCGCGAGTTGCCGGAGCGGACCTTGCGCGTGCTCAGCGAGCTGCGCGGGGACGGCGAAACGCACTACCGCGCCGAGCTTCAGCTGGACCCGCCGGCGCTCGGTCCCCTGCGTCTCGAGGTCGAGCTCGACGGCGAGGGGCGGCGCAGCTTGACGCGCTTCACGGTGGAGACGCCGGCTGCGCACGAGCAGCTCCAGGCCGAGCTGCCGCGCCTGCGCGCGCTGCTCGCCGAGCAGGGCCTCGGCGACGCCCGGGTGGAGCTGCAACTGCGGCAGGGCGGCCACCAGGGCCAGCCCCGGGGTGAGGGCCAGTCACGATCCTGGCGGGAGGGCCTGCGCGCAGAGCGCGAGGCGTCCGCCTCCACCAGCACCTGGCGCAGCGGCCACGACGGCCTCATCGACCTGCGCGCCTGAGAGGTGACCGATGAGCACAACGATCGCTGATCTCGGTCTCAACACCGCGCTGGGCTTCGGCAGCAACGCCGCCGGCAGCGCCGAGCTCGGGAAGGACGAGTTCCTGCAGCTCCTCGTCACGCAGCTCAAGCACCAGAATCCGATGGAGCCGACGAGCAACGAGGACTTCATCGCGCAGCTGGCCACCTTCGCCAGCCTGGAGCAGCTGCAGGACATCAACACCGGCACCCAGACCGGGATCCTGATGCAGCAGAGCGTCACCAATGCGCTCTCGACCAGCTTGATCGGCAAGGACGTGCTCCTGGACACAAGCACGATCAGCCTCGCTGACGGCGGCGCGAACGACTTCCTCGTCGATCTCGACGGGGAGGGCTTCCTGACGGTGGCGGTCAAGAATGCGGACGGCGACGTCGTGCGCACGCTGAGGCTCGAAGGCGAGGACGGCCTGCCTCTGGCGGCCGGCGAGCACCAGTTCACCTGGGACGGCAAGGACGACGCGGGCGCCACGGTGCCGGACGGGGATTACACCGTCACGGTCACGGCCAAGGATGGCAACGGTGTGGACGTCGCCGCCCGCACCTGGCTGCGCGGTCACGTGGAGGGCGTGCGCTTCTCGGAAGGCGTGGCCTACGTCGTCGTGGGGGACATGGAATTCACGCTCGCGGACGTGATCGAGATCCGCGAAGCCGCCGTGGGCCGCCTGGCGAACAGCCTGACGGCGGACTAGCGCAAAGCAATCGAGACGCTTGATTCGAGGGAGGTTAGGAGCATGCTGAGAAGTCTCTTCGCGGGCGTGTCTGGGCTGATCAACCACCAGACGAAGCTCGATGTGATCGGCAACAACATCGCCAACATCAACACGATCGGCTTCAAGACGGGGCGCGTTTCCTTCCAGGAGATGCTCAACCAGACCGTCAGCGGCGCCAGCCGCGCCGATGCGGGGCAGGGCGGTCGCAACGCGATCCAGGTCGGCCTCGGCATGACCGTCGCCTCGGTGGACACCCTGCAGACCCAGGGCAACCTCCAGGCCACGGGCAACATGTTCGACCTCGCGTTCCAGGGGGAGGGCTTCTTCGTCGTGAAGTCGGGGCAGGCGCTCAACTTCACGCGCTCGGGCAACTTCGCGCTGGACGGCTACGGCAACCTGGTCGCCCAGGCGAGCGGCTCGATCGTGCAGGGCTACCTGCCGGATGCCTCCGGCGAGATCCGCGAGAGCAGCACGCTCTCGGACATCGTCGTCGACCGCTCTCGGGTCGTGCGCGCCTCGGCCTCGAGCTACATTGCGCTTGCGGGCAACCTCAAGGCGAACGCCGAGGCCTTGCCCACGATCACGGAGTCGGAGCGCTTCCTGAAGCTGGCCGACGCGAGCACCGCGCTCATCGACGCCTCGCAGCGCAGCTTCGGCGCCGACCTCAACGTGCGCACGGGCGATGTGATCAATGTGAGCGGCCTGGTCGGCACGGACGTGATCAGCGGCTCGCTGACCGTCACCGACACGATGACGATCCAGGATGTCATGACCTTCTTGAACGGCGCGCTGACGGCGACGAGCCCGACCTATCCGCCCGGCTCGGTGACGCTGGTCGACGGCGTGATCAGGGTGGCGGGGCATCCGGCGGCGGGCAACGACGTCCACGACCTGCGCCTTAGCATCAACGGCAATCCGGAGTTCAACTCCGCCTTCACCTTCGACGCCTTGATCGAGGGCGGCGTGGGCGACACCGCCATCATGCACCAGACCTTGATGCAGGCCGCCGAAGCGGGCGACCTCATCGTCGACCTCTACAACGGGGACGGCGAACCCCTGAACGGGCCGGACAGCGAGTACAACATCCTCGGCACCACGCTCAGCCTGCAGGCCTACGTCGGCGGCGAGGCGCACGCGCCGAGCGACTTCACCGTGACCGCCGCCTCCACGCTGCAGGATCTGATGAACGCGATCCAGTCGGTCACCGGCATCTCCGAGTACGGCGACGCGGGCATCGAGTTCACGGACGCGGGCCGCATCCGCATCACGGGCAACGCCGGCCTGAGCAACGCGCTGGACAGCCTGACGATCGGCGACGCCAGCTCGACGACCACCTTCGGCAACACCTTCATCTTCACCGAGCTGCAATCGGCGAAGGATGCCGAGATCCATCCCGTCAGCGCGGACATCTTCGACAGCTTCGGCATGAAGCACCACCTGACGATCAACTTCCGCAAGCCGGCCACCGACTCGGGCACCATCGAGTGGTACTGGGAAGCGACGATCGACGGCACGAGCGCCATCGCCAGCGGCGATCGCGGCCGCCTGATCTTCAACCCGGACGGCGAGCTGGTCAGCTTCTCCTTCGACGACGGCAGCGGCTCGCTGCGCATCGATCCCGGCAACGGCGCCAGCCCGATCGACCTGCAGATCCGTAGCGCGGTCGGCTCGAGCTCGCTGACGCAGACGGCCGGCGCCTCGACGGCGAAGATCATCGCGGTGGACGGCTACGAGTCGGGCGTTCTCGAGAGCGTGCTCGTGGACGAGCGGGGCGTCATCGTCGGCCAGTTCTCCAACGGCGTCTCGGAGGACCTGGCGCAGATCGCGGTCGCCCAGTTCTCGAACGCGGCCGGTCTCGCCCGCCAGGGCGCGAATCTCTACTCCGAGAGCGCGAACTCGGGCCGCTCCCTGATCGGCACGATCAGCGGCTCGGTGGTCAACCGCATCACGCCGGGCGCCCTGGAGATGAGCAACGTGAATCTGGCGCAGGAATTCACGGAGATGATCACCGCGCAGCGCGGCTTCCAGGCCAGCGCGCGAATCATCAGCACCGGCGACGAGATGCTCACCGAGCTGGTGAACATCAAGCGCTAGCCGAGGGAGTAGGGGGCCATGATCCAGCTCACGAAGCTGAACGGGCAGGCGGTGATGGTCAACGCGGACCTCGTGGAGATGCTCGAGGAGACGCCCGAGTGCCTCCTCTTCCTGACCACGGGGCGGCGCCTCCTGGTCCGCGAGTCGCTCGCCGCGGTGCGGGCGGCCATCCTCGCCTACCGGCGCGAGCTGGGGCGCGCCTACCCGGTGCCAACCGGCGGCCCGGACTACAGCCCGCAGGACCTGAGCGAGAGCTAGGCCGGCGGTGGTCGGAAACACGCCAGGGGCCGCGGCGGGCAGCGCCGCCCGCTCCTGGGCCGGCCGCGCATGGGCGCGGGCGGTAGGGGACAGCGGCGGCGGCAGCGCCGGCGCGCGGCGGCAGCGCCGAGAGCTCTGGAGGACGCGAAGTGGCTGAAGAGACGAAGGATACCCAGGAGAGCGCGCCGGGCGCGGCGGCGACAGGCGGCAAGCGCGGCAAGCTGCCCAAGCTCGTCGTCATGCTGGGCGGGATCGTCGTGGCGCAACTGGCGATGGCGCTGGCCCTGGCACATTTCGTGATCCTGCCCCGCTTGCCGGGCCACGGCGCGGCCGACAGCAGTGCCGCCCACGCGAAGGCCGAGCAAGGGGAGAAGAAGGCTGACCACGGCGAGAAGAAGGCTGGCCGCGGCGAAAAGAAGGGCGGCCACGGGGAGACGAAGGGCGGCCAGGGCGAGGCGCAGGGGAGCATCGTGCTCATGGAGAGCGTCGTCGTCAATCTGCAGGGCAACGAGCGCACGCACTTCTTGAAGGTGGCGCCCGGGCTCGAAGTGGGCAGCCCCGAGACTGCGGCCGAGATCGAGGAGCGGATGCCGGAACTGCGCGACCTGGTGATCAGCCACTTCGGCAGCCGCGGCGTCGACGAAGTGATCGGCCGCGAAGGGCGCGAGCGTGTCAAGCAGGCGCTCCTGGCGGACATCAACGGACGGCTGCACGCCGGCCAGGTCCTGAACATCTACTTCAGCGATTTCGTGGTGCAGTAGACGGGAGTCGACACGGTGGAACTCGAGGAGCGCACGAACGAGGAGCTGGCGACGACGCCCGACGCGGCGCTGCCGCCGGCGTCGAGCGCCGACGCGCTCGCGCTCGCGGAGGATGCGGTGCTCTCCCGCCGGGGCCGGCGCGTGCTGCCGCAAGCCTACGACTTCCGCCGGCCGGTGCAGCTTTCGAAGGCCCTCGTGCGCAGCCTGAGCATCGCCGGCGAGAGCTACGCGAAGCTGCTGGCGATCTCGCTCGGCAACACGCTGCGCCTGCCGGTGACCGTCTCCGCGCAGCCCCTGCGCCAGCAGGCCTTCGACGAGCACGCGCGGGGGCTCGCCAACCCCACCTGCCTCGGCATCGTCGAGCTGCCGCCGCTCAAGAGCCCCTGCCTGCTCGACATCGACGTCAAGCTCGTCTTCGCGATGATCGAGAAGCTGCTCGGCAGCGCGGGCACCGCCACCGATCTGAAGCGGGAGTTCACGGCGATCGAGGCGCGCATCGCGCGCAAGCTGCTGCAGCGACTACTCGGCGATCTACGCGAGGCGATGCAGCGCCTGCTCGCGGTCGCGCCGAACCTGAAGGCGATCGAGCACAACCCGGAGTACACCTACATCCTGAGCGCGGGCGAGCCTTGCATCGTGCTGCCCTTCGCCATCGAGATCGGCGACCTGGGCGGCCAGCTCAGCCTCTGCCTCTCGCTGACGAGCCTGGATGCGGAACTGAGCGGCGACGGCGCCGCGCCCAACCGCGATGCGCGCGGCGCCGAGGAGCGCCGCGAGGACAGCCGGCGCCTGGCGCTGGTCCTGGACAGCACCCGCGCGGAGGTCGTGGCCGAGCTGGCCCGCCTGCCGCTGCCGCTGGCGCAACTGCGGCAGCTCGCGGAAGGCAGCATCATTGGTCTGCGCAAGCAGGTCGATGAGCCGCTCAAGGTGACGGTGGGCGGGTCGCCGCTCTTCCTCGCCAAGATGGGCCGCTCGCACAGCAAATCGGCGATCAAGATCACGCGCGTCCTCCGGCCGCGGGAGAACCCGCTGGGGGGCGCGCTCGACGGACAGCACCTGTCAAACGAGGGCAAGCGATGAGCGACGAGACTACCCTGCAGGACCCCGCGGCCCCCGCGGCCCCCGCGGCGCCCCCGGCACGGCCCAAGCCGATCGCCAAGGCGGCCGACCTGCCGGCCTTCAGCGCCGGCATGGACAGCAAGCCGGCCGCGAGCGTCGGCGAGAGCCAGGCCAGCGGCCTCGCGCTGCTGCGCGACGTCAGCCTGGAGCTCACCGTGGAGCTGGGTCGTACGCGCCTGAGCATCGGCGAGATCATGGAGCTCGGCCAGGGCTCGGTGATCGAGCTCGACAAGCTGGCCGGCGAGCCCGTGGACCTGCGCGTCAACGGCGTGCTGCTCGCCACGGGCGAAGTCATCGTGCTCGACGACGTCTTCGGCGTGCGCATCACGCGCCTGCTGGGCCGCGTCGATCGCCTGGATACCTTCGGCGACTAGGAGGCCCTCATGCGCCGGCACAACTGGCTGCGCTCCCCCTTCACGCTCGCCGCCGGCGCCTTCGCCGGACTCGGCCTGATCGCGCTGCTGCCCGCCGGGGAAACCGTGGCGCCGGGCGCGGCGATGCTGCGTCTGCTCTTTGCGCTCGTCGGGATCATCGCCCTCGCGCTCGGGCTCGCGCCCGCGCTGCGGCGGCTGCCGACGGCGCGCGGTGGGCAGGGCCAGCGCTTGCGCTGCGAGGAGCAGCTCGCGCTGGACGCCCGCCACCGGGTCGCCCTTCTCAGCGTGGACGGCCGCGAGCTGCTCATCAGCCTGCAGGCCGACGGCAGCCGCCTGCTGCTGGACCTCGGCGAGCGCGGCGAGACCGCCCAGCCGGTGGCCACGGAGTTCAAGCGCCTGCTCGCCGAGCGCCGCGGCATCTGAGTCGCCGGCCAGTTTCTCGCCAGGCCGGCGCAGCGCGCCGGCCGCCCCCTCCCGCAGCTACTCCGCATCCCCTGATCATATAGCGACTTGCCTGCGCCCTCCGGTCTTCGCGCCGAGCGGCGCCCGGCACGGGGCTTGATGAACAGGGTCTGGATCCCAGCGGAGGAGTTCGCAGTGCGCAATTTCCAGCCGATCGCTTTCGTCCTGATCGCGCTCGTCGTCCTCGCCGCCGCGGCGCCGGCCCAGGCGCTCAGCGTGCCGCCGGTCAAGTTCAGCATCGGCGAGGGCACGCCCAGCGGCGGCGGACTCGGCGCCGCGCTCCAGATCATGCTCGGCCTGACCGTGCTCTCCCTCGCGCCGGCGATCCTGCTCTTGATGACGAGCTTCACGCGCATCGTCGTCGTGCTCGGTTTCCTGCGCCAGGCGCTCGGCACCCAGCAGATGCCGCCCAACCAGCTGATCATCGGCCTCGCGCTCTTCCTGACCGCGGCCGTGATGAGCCCGGTCATCGACGAGATCCGCAGCGAGGCGGTCGCGCCCTACATGGCGGACGAGATCGACGACGCCGAGGCCCTGCGCCGCGGCATCGCGCCGCTCAAGGTGTTCATGCTCAAGCAGACGCAGGACAAGGATCTCGCCCTCTTCCTCGGCATCGGCAATCGCCCGCAGCCCGAAGCGCGCCTGGACACCCCGCTGACGGTGGTGGTGCCGGCCTTCGTGCTCAGCGAGCTGAAGCGCGCCTTCCAGATCGGCTTCGTGCTCTTCGTGCCCTTCCTGGTCATCGACATGGTGGTCTCCTCGATCCTGATGAGCATGGGCATGATGATGCTGCCGCCGGTCATGATCTCACTGCCCTTCAAGGTGCTGCTGTTCGTGCTCGTGGACGGCTGGAATCTCGTCGTCCAGAGCCTCATCCGCTCGTTCGGCTAGGAGGCAAGCGTGAGCGAACAACTCGTGCTCGACCTGGGCCGGCAGGCCCTCGTGACGACCCTGATGGTGGGCGGCCCCATGCTGGCGGCGGCCCTCGTGATCGGTCTGCTGGTCAGCGTGTTCCAGGCCGTCACGCAGATCAACGAGATGACGATGACCTTCGTGCCCAAGATCGTGGGCATCCTAGTGGTGGGCTTGATCACCCTGCCCTGGGTCCTGCAGGTGATGCTCGGCTTCACCCGACAGGTCTTCACGATGATCGAGCGGCTGTGAGGCGTCCGTG
This sequence comes from bacterium, assembly GCA_016873475.1. Taxonomy (NCBI): domain Bacteria; species bacterium. The sequence continues at coordinate 16,487 of VGXI01000032.1, forward strand.
AGCTGGCCGGTCATCGAAACCCAGAGCGTCGTGCTCTTCATGCTGATCCTCGCCCGCACGGCGGCCTTCTTCGCCGTCTTCCCGGGCATGGGGGGCGGCGCGGTGCCGATGCGTCTCAAGGCCGGCGTCGCGGCGACGTTCAGCGCGTTGCTCTTCACGGCGGTGCCGGCGCCGGCTCTCCTGCCGACCGACCCCTTCGCGCAGGTGCTGCTCGTACTGCGCGAGTCGATCGTCGGCCTTCTGCTCGGCTCCCTCGTGAACTTCCTCTTCATGGCGGCGCAGTTCGGCGGCGAGATCGTCGGCGTCCAGTCGGGTCTGGCGGCGGCGGGCATCTACGATCCGAGCACTCAGGAGACCGTCGGCGTCTACGGGCGCTTCTACTACATCGTCGCGCTGCTGCTCTTTCTCAGCCTGGACCTGCACCATCCCTTCCTGCGCGGCCTCGGGCGTTCCTTCTCGCTGCTGCCGGTCGGGGAGTTCGGGATCGCGCCGGCGGGCTTCCTGCAGTGGGCGAAGCTCTCCGGGCAGGTCTTCACGCTGGCGCTGCGCCTGAGCATGCCCGTGATCGCCGCGCTCCTGCTCCTCGACCTGGCGCTGGGCTTCCTCAGCCGGCTCGTGCCGCAGATGAACATCTTCATCGTCGGCTTTCCGCTCAAGATCGTGGCGGCGCTGGCCGTGCTCGCCCTCGGCCTGCGGACCGTCGGGCCCCTGCTCACGGCGGCCGGCGACCGTCTGGCCGTGGACTTCCACTCCCTCCTGACCTGGATGCGCTGAGATGGCCGATACGGGACAGGAACGGACCGAGCTCGCCACCCCACGCCGGCGCCGCGAGGCGCGCGAACGGGGTCAGGTGGCGCGCAGCGTCGAGCTGAGCAGCTTCCTCGTGCTGCTCGCCTCGCTGCTCGCGCTGGCCGCGCTGGCGCCCCAGCTCGGCCGCGGGCTGGGACGCTTCCTCGTCGGCGGCATCGACGCCGCTTTCACCGTGAGCCTGGACGCGGGCACGCTGCCCATCCTCTCGCGCCTGTGGGTCGGCGAGGCGCTGCGCCTGCTCGCCCCGCTCTGGCTGATCCTGCTCGTCGTCGGCATCGCGGCCTCTGTGGCCCAGGTCGGCTTCAGCGTCAACGGCGCGCTGCTCGCGCCAAAGCCGGAGCGCATCGATCCGCTGGCCGGCTTCCGCCGGCTCTTCAGCAAGCGCAGCGGCTTCGAGCTGGCGAAGAGCCTCGTCAAGATGGCGATGCTGCTGGCGATCACCTGGTGGACGCTCTCCGGCCGGGCCGAGGCGATCATCGGCCTCTCCGGGCTGGAGCTGGGGCCCGCCCTGGCCGTGCTCGGCAAGACGGCCCTCCTGCTCGCGGGACGTTTGATCCTGCTGCTCGTCGTGCTCGCCGGCGCCGATTACGCCTTCCAGCGCTGGCAGCACGAGCAGGACATCATGATGACGCCGCAGGAGCTGAAAGAGGAGTACAAGGAGACCGAGGGCGATCCGCTGCTCAAGTCCCGCCTGCGCGCCCTACAGCGCGAGCTCTCGCTGCGGCGCATGATGGAGGACGTCAAGCGCGCAGATGTCGTCGTCACCAACCCGACGCACTTCGCCGTCGCCCTGTCCTACAAGGAGGAGGAAGGCGCGCCCCGCGTGCTCGCCAAGGGCGCCGACCTGGTGGCGGCCCGCATCCGCGAGACGGCCCAGGCCGCCAAGGTGCCGGTGGTCGAGAACGCGCCGCTCGCGCGCGCGCTCTTCGCCGAGTGCGAGGTGGGCGACAGGATCCCGCTCAAGCTCTTCCAGGCCGTGGCCGAGCTGCTCGCCTACGTCTACCGCCTGCGCCCGCGCGGCGCCGGGGCCGGGGCCTAAGGGAGGCGGGCGATGAGCGAACTGCTGCGCGCGGAGCGGCTGGACGGCATCCTGAGGGGGAACGCCAACATCCTCGTCGGCGTCTCGCTGATCGGCATCCTCGCCGTGATGGTGCTGCTGCTGCCGGCGCCGCTGCTGGACCTGCTGCTCTCCTTCAACCTGACCTTCGCGCTGATCATCCTGATGGTGACCTTCTACATCAAGGATCCGCTCAGCGTGTCGGTGTTCCCGACCCTCCTGCTCTTCCTGACCCTCTTCCGGCTCGCGCTCAACGTCGCCTCGACACGCCTGATCCTGCTCAACGGCTACGCGGGCAAGGTGATCGAGTCCTTCGGCAGCTTCGTCGTCGGCGGCAATCCCGTGGTCGGCATGGTCGTCTTCCTGATCCTGGTGATCATCCAGTTCATCGTGATCACCAAGGGCGCCGGCCGCGTGGCCGAGGTGGCCGCGCGCTTCACCCTTGACGCGATGCCCGGCAAGCAGATGGCGATCGACGCCGATCTCAACGCCGGGCTGATCGACGAGGGCGAGGCGCGGCGCCGGCGCGAGCGGATCGGCGAGGAGGCCGACTTCTTCGGCGCCATGGACGGTGCGAGCAAGTTCGTGCGCGGCGACGCCATCGCCGGGATCGTGATCATCGTCGTCAACATTCTCGGCGGCTTCGTGATCGGCGTCGCCCAGCACGGGATGGGCCTGGCCGAGGCCCTGCGCACCTACACGCTGCTCACGGTGGGCGACGGTCTCGTCTCGCAGATCCCGGCGCTGATCATCTCGGTCAGCTCGGGCATCGTCGTCACCCGCGGACGCAGCCGCAACGAGCTGGGCGATGACGTCGTCAGCCAGCTTTTTAGCCAGCCGCGCGCGCTGGCGATCGCGGCGGGCGCGCTCGGCGTCCTCGGCATCGTGCCGGGCCTGCCCCACCTTCCCTTCCTCGCGCTCGCGGGCCTGAGTGGCTTCGGTGCCTGGCGCCTGCGGCGGCCCGCGGCGGAGACGGCGCCCGCGGAAGCGGCGGCCGCCCCGGCCGCGCCCGGGGAAACGCTGGAGGATCGCGCCCTCTTCCAGGTCGATCGCCTCGAGCTGGAGATCGGCTACGGGCTCATCCCGCTCGCCGATGCCGCGCGCCGCGGCAACCTGATCGAGCGCGTGACGGCCATCCGCCGCCAGCAGGCGACAGAGCTCGGCCTCTACGTGAGCCCGGTGCGCATCCGCGACAACATCCATCTGAAGCCGAACGAGTACGCGATCAAGCTCAAGGGCGTGGAGCTCGAGCGAGGCGAGATCCTGCCCGGGCACCTGCTCTGCATCGCGGGGCCCGAGGAGCGCGCGGGCCTGCCCGGCATCGAGACGGTCGAGCCGGCCTTCGGCCTCTCGGCGCTCTGGGTGCCCGAGGCCGCGCGTGAGCTGGCCAATGACCGCGGCCTGACTCTCGTCGAGCCGCCGGCCGTGATCAGCACGCACCTCGCCGAGATCCTGCGCCGCCACGCGGACGAGATCATGAGCCGCGAGGACGTCAAGCGCCTCGTCGACGGCGTCCGCGAGCTCGCGCCCTCGCTCATCGACGAACTGGTGCCGGGCCAGATCAAGCTCGGCTTCCTGCAGCAGATCCTCGCCAACCTGCTGCACGAGCGGGTGCCGATTCGCGACCTCGTGACGATCCTCGAGACGGTGGGGGACAACCTCGGCCAGAGCCACAACGCCGACTACCTCTCGGAGAAGGTGCGCGAGGCGCTGGGTCGCGCGATCATCCGCGAGCACCTCGACGAGCGCGGTAGCCTTGCCGTGCTCACTTTCGACCACGCCGCCGAGGAGCTCTTCCTCGGCGCGCTCAAGCAGTACGGTGAGACGGGCGGCATCTTTCTGCCGCCCGAAATCGCCGAACGCTTCCAGTCGCAGCTGCGCGCCGCCGTCGAGCGTCTCACGCGCCGCGGCTACTCGCCGGTGATCCTGGTCACGAGCCCGATCCGGCTCCTGCTGAAGCGCTACACGGAGATCTTCCTGCCCGGCCTGACGGTCCTGGCCTTCGGCGAAGTGCCCGCCGGGACCGAGGTCAATGCCCTGGGGATGGTGAGCCTTGACGACGCAAACTGAGCAGACGGTCGTCGCTCGCGACTTGCGCAGCGCGCTGCGCCTGGTTCGCGAGCGTTTCGGTGCCGACGCGCTGATCCTGGAGACGCGAAGCCGGCAGCGGCCGCTGGCGGGCGCGCTGCGGATGGCCGAGGAGATCGAGGTGCGCGTGGCGCTGCCCGGCGCCGCGGGGCGGATGAGCGAGCCCGGGACGCCGCTCGCGGCCGAGATCGCTCGCCTCGAGTCCCTGCTGGCGGTCGTCGAGACCGAGCTGGATGCCCGCGAGAGCGGGCGCTATCCGCTCGCGACGCCGCTGGGCGAGCTGGGCCTCCTGCCCGAGACGCTGGCGCGACTGGCCGCCGATCACGCCGAGGAGGTGCCGCCCGTCGAGCAGGCGAAGCACGGTCCGGCCCTCGATCGGCTCGCGCTCGCCCTGCCCTGTCTGGAGGCGATGGCCGTGGCCGACCTGCGCGGCTACCACGCGCTGCTCGGCGCGCCCGGCGTCGGGCGCAGCGCCCTGGCGGCGAAGCTCTGCGCACGGGCCGCGGCGGCCGGCGCCAGCGCCGTCCACATCGCCCTCGCGCCCGCGCACGGCGGCGAGCGCCACCGGCTGGAGGCCCTCGCCATCGCCGGCGGCCACGAGGCCGTGCTCGCTCCGGATGCCGGCGGGCTCTGCGAGGCGCTGCGCTTCTTCGAGCGGCGGGATCTCGTGATCGTGGACATGCCGGCTTTCAGCCTCGACCAGCGGGCGCTGCTGGAGCGCGCCGCCGCCCAGGCCGGCGTGCCGATGCTGCTCCGGCACGCGGTGCTGGCCGCCGACGGCTGGGCCCGCTTCGCGCCCGGCCTCCAGGAGGCCGCGCACTACCTGGCGATCACGCGCGTCGATCTCGCCGATCCGCTGCGTCTCGCCCTCGACCTCACGCGCGATGGCGCGCCGCTGCTCTCCTTCGTCGCCGGCGGCACCGCGCTGGGCTCGACGCTGGAGCTGGCCCAGCCGGCCGGCCTGCTCGCGGGGCTGCGGAGCAGCCTGCGACCAGTCCGCGCCGAAGCGGGAGCTGGTCGATGAGCGCCATGCAGCGGCTCAACCTCCTGGCGGCGATGCTGGCCTTCCTCTACAGCGCCTGGCGCGGCTGGCCGCTCCTGCTCGGGCTCCAGAAGGCCCTCATCGCCTACTTGGCGGTCTTCGGTGCCCAGATCTTGATCATTCTGGCCCTGCTGCGCCTGTCGCGCGCGCGGTCCCCGCGCGGCGAAGCCGGGGTTGGTGGGGGGCCTGGAGCCGACCGGCACCAGCCCTAGCGGGGGTCCCGTGGCACAGATGCTGCAAGGAAGCATGGGCGTGCTGAACACCGCGGGCACCGCGCGGAGCAACTAGCGGAAGGGACGCGGACACTTGGACAAAGCGCAGCCGTTGTGGGACTCGTATCACCGCGCGCGATCGCCTCGGGACCGCGAGCGACTGATCGTGCACTACCTGGGACTGGTCAAGTACGTTGCAGGACGACTGGCCGCCGGCCTCCCGGATTCGGTCGAGATGGACGATCTCGTCGGCGCCGGCATGATCGGCCTGATGAAGGCCGTCGAAGGCTACGATCCGGCCAAGGAAGTGAAGTTCGAGACCTACTCGATTCCCCGCATTCGCGGCGCCATGCTCGACGAGCTGCGCAATCAGGACTGGTTTCCCCGCTCGGTGCGTCGCAAGGCGAAGCGCATCGACGCCGCCATCCACGAGCTGGAGATCCGCCTCGGTCGCAGTCCCCGCGACACGGAGCTGGCCAATCACCTGCGGCTGGACATGGACGACTTCTACCGCCTGGTGGGCGAGGTTTCCCAGTCCAGCCTGCTCTCGATCGAGGAGGAGCTGCGCGTCGGCAAGGACGGCACCTATGCGTCCGTGCGCGAGATCCTCTCGGATCTGCGCGTGCCGAGCGCTTACGATCGCCTGCGG
>VGXI01000033.1 GCA_016873475.1 bacterium
CCCCGCGTCTTCCGCTTCATCCAGGGGCCCATCTTCACCAACGTGCTGCTCGCCGACGAGATCAACCGCACGCCGCCCAAAACCCAGGCCGCGCTGCTGCAGGCGATGCAGGAGTACCAGGTGACGGCCGGCGGCCACACCTACCAGCTCGAGCGGCCTTTCTACGTGCTCGCCACGCAGAACCCGATCGAGCAGGAAGGCACCTACCCGCTGCCCGAGGCCCAGCTCGACCGCTTCATGTTCAACGTGCGCGTCGACTACCCGAGCGAGAGCGAGGAGCGGCGCATCGTCGAGACGACGACCACGGGCGGCGCGCCGCAGCTCACCGCCGTGCTCAGCGCGCGCGACATCGTCGAGCTGCAGCAGCTCGTGCGGCGCATCCCCGTCGCCGAGCGCGTGCTGGCCTACGCCGTGCGCCTCGCGCGGGCGAGCCGCCCGGACGCCGCTGCGCCCGACTTCGTGCGCGAGTTCATCGCCTGGGGCGCGGGGCCGCGCGCCGGGCAGTACCTGATCCTCGGCGCCAAGGCGCTGGCCGCCCTCGAGGGCCGCGCCGCGCCGGGCATCGACGACGTGCGCGCGGTGGCGCCCAGCGTGCTCCGCCACCGCCTGGTCACCAACTTCAACGCCGAGGCCGAGGGTGTGGACGCGGATGCCGTCGTCGCGCGCCTCCTGGCCGGCGTGGCCGATTGATCCCTCCCGCCGCCAAGCAAGGAGCCGCATGTACCGCAAGATCGAGGACTTCGAGAAGAGCTTCGCCGCCAACAGCGAGGCCACCGGCAAGGTGTTCGCCGCGCTCACGGACAAGAGCCTCGGGCAGGCCGTGGGCCCGGGCTTTCGCACCCTGGGCCAGCTCGCCTGGCACCTCGTCACCAGCTACGCGGAGATGATGCCGCGCACGGGGCTGACCGTGAAAGCCGTCGACGACAAGAGCATGCCGCCGGCCAGCGCCGACACGATTCGCGCCGGCTATGCGGCCGTCACCGAGGAGCTGGCCGCGGCGATCAAGGCCAACTGGAACGACGCCTCGCTCGAGGTCATGGACGACATGTACGGCGAGCAGTGGCCGCGCGGCTTGACCCTGAGCATCCTGCTCAACCACGAGATCCACCACCGCGGCCAGATGACGGTGCTCATGCGCCAGGCCGGCCTCGCGGTGCCGGGGGTGATGGGGCCGAGCAAGGAGGAGTGGAGCGCCTACGGCATGGAGGCGCCGCCCTACTAGCGGCTGCATCGACGCGCGGTGCTGGAATGGCAGCCCCCGCCGCCGCGCCGGCCGGGTAGCCGCCCAGCCGCATTGCCGGTGCACGCCGCCTGCGCTATACTCGTTTCCGACCCGGGAGGTGCGGAGATGAAGAAGGCGCAGGCGGCTCTTCTTTGCCTATTGGGCGTCAGCGCAGCACCGGCCATGGCGGTGACGATTCGGGTTCCATCCCAGCAGGCCACGATCCAGGCCGGCATCGACGCGGCAACGAGTGGTGACACGGTGCTCGTCGCTGCCGGGTGGTATCAGGGGGCGGGCAACTGCAATCTTGAGTTGCGCGGACGAAACCTGGCCGTCATCGGCGCGCAGGGCGCCGCCCAGACGACGATCTGGTGCAGCGGTTCAGCCCGTGCGTTCCACATTCACCAGGGGGAAACCGCCGCCGCGCTCGTGCAGGGCTTCACCGTGCGTGCGGGAGCCGGCGGCGCCAACCCGGCGGCCGGGGGTGCGATTCGCATCGCAGGGGCTTCGCCTACTCTCCGCGACCTCATCATCAGGCAGTGCAACTCGCCTACATGGGGTGGCGGCATCCACCTTTACCAGTCCGCTTCAATACTGACGGGGATCGTCCTCGAGGACAACCATGCCACCAATCACGGTGGTGGGCTGTCCTGCGAGGAGTCTTTGCTGACCATGAGCGACATCGTCCTTCTCGACAATGATGCGACGAACGGCGGCTCCAACTATGGCGGCGGCATCTATCTCCTCAAGTCCACGGTGAATGCCGTGCGCTTGACGGCGGCGGGAAACAGCGCCGACTACGGCGCGGGCATCTTCGTGGACTCCTATGGCCACCTGAATCTGGCCGAGAGCCTAGTGGCCTTCAATACCCTGGGGGACGGAATCTACCGCCGCGCCAACACGAGTGCCGCACTGACTTGCTGCGACGTCTTCGGCAATGAGGATGGCAACTTCGCCGGCTCGATGGTCGATCCAACTGGCACCGCCGGCAACCTCTCGCTCGATCCCTGGTTCTGCAATCTGGCCGGGCGCGATGTCGAGCTGGATGCGCAGTCGCCCTGCCTGCCCGCGAACAATGCCTGCGGTTTGCAGATCGGCGCCCGCGGCCAGGGTTGCGCGCTGCTCCACGTGCAGATCGCCGGCACGATCCGCGACGAAGCCTCGCTGCCGATTCCCTACGTGGCGATCGGCGGCCTGCCCTTCACGACCCCCGAGACGGACATCACCGGCAGCTACGCGATTGACCTGCTCGCTGGCTGGAGCGGGACGCTGACTCCCGCGCATCCCGCCTACAACTTCCAGCCGGCCTCGCGGAGCTATGCGAACGTGGTCACCAATCAGCTTGGGCAGGACTACACAGGCACGCACGCCACCAAGCATCAAGTGCCCGAGGACTACTCGACGATCGCCGCTGCCCTGGCGGCCTGCTTGCCCGGCGACACGGTGCTCATCGCACCCGGCACCTACACGGGCAGCGGCAACTACGGATTGACACTGCCGGCATTCGACATCGTGATGCTTGGCACCGGAGGCTCTGAGCAGACCATTCTGGACTGCGATCTTCGAGGCCGCGGCCTCGTTGTGGGGGGTGGTCAGACCCCGGCGACCCTGATCGCCGGGCTGACGATTCGCCGTGGCTACACCACGGGTGTGGCGACAGCCGCCGGCGCCGGACTCCGCATCATCGACGCATCGCCCACGCTGCGCGACCTCCGCGTGGAGGACTGCACCGCGTGGACCTGGGGCGGCGGCATCCATCTCCACGCTTCCGAGGCCCAGCTCGCGGAGATCATCATCGCGGGCTGTTACGCTCATACCTGCGGCGGCGGGATCTCGATGAGCGAGTCGAGCCCTGTGCTGCGCCAGGTGCTCGTGCACGACAACACGTCGGGGGACTGGGGTGGTGGGTTCTACTGCCTCGATTCCTCACCCGTCATCGAGTCTTGCACGGTCGTTGCCAATGACGGACCCGCGGGCGGCGCGGGTCTGGCTCTTGCGGGAGGCAATCCCCAGATCGTAGCGAGTGTGATCGCCTTCAACGGCGTGACGCCCAGCGAGGGGGGCATCCATGGACTCAGTCCACTGCCGGCGCTCACGATCACTTGCAGCGACCTCTGGGGCAATGCCGGCGACGCCTACACGGGCACGCTGGCGGACTTCATGGGCGGGGAAGAGAACCTCGCCGTCGATCCCCTCTTCTGCAACCTCTCCGCGGGCGATTGGCATTTGCACGCGGAGTCTCCCTGCCTGCCGGGCGGAAACGGCTGCGGCCTCCAGATGGGAGCGCTGGGGCAGGGTTGCGCGGCGCCGCTCTACGAGATTGCCGGCGACGTATGCACTGAGAATGCTCTTCCGATTCCGGGGACGGCGGTCGAGGGACTGCCGGTGCCACTCTGGGTGAATGAGGATGGCCGCTACAGCGTCCACCTGCCAGCAGGCTGGAGTGGCACGCTCGATCCTGAGCACACGAGCTGGCTCTTTTCGCCCACCCAGCGGACCTATACGGCCCTGGCCGCCGATCATTTGAATGACGACTACCTCGCCGATCATCCCACGCAAATCGTGATCCCGACGGACTTCGCCACGATCCAGGCCGGCCTGGACTACGCCCAGACGGGGGACACGATCACCGTGCTGCCGGGCGTGCACGAGGTCTCCGAGACGGTCAGCGCTTCTCTCGACTTCCACGGCAAGGCCGTACTCCTGCGCTCGTCGGGCGGCCCGGAGGTGACGACGATTACCAGTTGGGAGTACTGCATCCGCTTCGTGAACGGAGAGGGTCCGGGTTCCATTGTCGATGGTTTTACGGTGACCGGATCCTGGAGCCCGCACTTCGGCGGCATCCAGTGCACGAACGGCAGTTCGCCTACGCTACGGAACTTGGTATTCACCGAGAACTCCACCGGGCTGAGGCTCGATGCGGGTACCAGTCCCACGGTCACAAACTGCCTCTTCACCGGCAACTCCAACTACGGCGGTGCCGGCCTGTACTGCGAAGACTCGGCGCCGACCTTCGTGGGTTGCGAATTCGCGCAGAACAGTGCCTTCATGGGTGCAGCCGTTTTCAACTACTACGGCAGCCCGCGCTTCCTCGGCTGCACCTTCCGCCAGAACGCGGTGACCGCAGGCTGGGTGGATGAAGGCGGATACTGGAGCGATGGTCAAGGTGGGGCAGTCCTCGCCTGGGGCGGTTCGCCACGCTTCGAGGATTGTCTCTTCTACGGCAATGGTGCAAGTAGCAGCTACGGCCGGCCCGGATACGGCGGCGCTGGCTACTTCAGCCATGGCGCGAGCCCGGAGTTCAGCCGCTGCACCTTCGTTGCCAACGGCGCCGACACGCAGGGCGGTACCATTTTCGTCGAGGACGCCGCTCCGCGCTTCGAGGATTGCATCGTCGCCTTCGCGACCGAGCACGGCGGCATCTTCGACGCGAGCGAAACGAGCGCCGTGCAGCTCGTTTGCTCGGACGTCTACGGCAACACGGGCGGCGACTACCTGGGCAGCCTCGCAGACCAAACCGGGCTGAGCGGCAACATCGCCGCCGATCCGCGATTCTGCGACCTCGCCAGCGCGGACCTCACGCTGGAATCGACTTCACCCTGCCTCCCGGACTACAACAGCTGCGGCGTACAAATGGGTGCCTTTGGTGAAGGCTGCGCGGGGGGGACGGCGGCCGAAGGCGAACTCCCCCAGCGCATTACCCTGGCGCAGAACCATCCCAATCCCTTCAACCCGAGCACGAGCATTCGCTTCGGGCTGCCGGCCGCGGGGAGCGTTACGCTGGAGATCTTCGACGTCGCGGGCCGGCGGGTGACCGCGCTGATGGAGCGGGTAGCGCTACCCGCGGGTTGGCACGAAGCGGTCTGGAACGGCCGCGATGCCGCGGGCGAGGAAGCCGCGAGCGGGATCTATCTCCTCCGCCTGGACACGGGCGAAATCGAACTCCACCGCAAGCTCACCCTGCTGCGATAGTCAACGCAGTAGTACCAGGCGGCGCGTGAGGCGCTCGCCCGCGATATCGACCCGTGCGAAGTAGACGCCGCTGGCCAGCTCGGCCGGCGGCGTCCACGTTGCGGCCTCGGCGTTCGCGGCCAGGGGCAGCGTGTCGACGCGCCGGCCCGCGAGGTCGAAGAGCTCCACCGTCGTCGCCGCCGGCGCCGCGGCGGCGAGCCGCAGGGTCGTCTCCCCGCGGAATGGGTTGGGCCAGGCCGCGAGGTCCATCCCGGCTGGCAGCGGATCCACGCCGCTGCCCGGGAAGAGCTCACTCATGGCGACACCCGTCGCATACTCGGTGGTGAAGCCCAGCAGGAGCCCGATGCTGGGCGCGACGTCGATCGTCTCGCGCGGCGTGGTCGAGACCAGCCCGGCCGGCGTGTCGGGGCCGACGGCGAGGAGCTGCACGCGGCGGCAGCCCGCGCAGCCGTCGCCGTGGCCGGTCCAGTTCGTCGTGTGCCGGCCGTGGTCGTTGGTGACGAACAGCGTCGTCTTGCCGGCGTAGGCCGGAAGCTCCTGCAAGCGCGCCCAGAGCGCGCCGACGATGGCGTCCGCCGCCTCGATCGCGGCCAGGTAGTTGGTCCAGTTTCCCGCGTGGCCGTAGTGGTCGACGTCGGCCAGGTAGATGAGGAGCAGCTCGGGGCTCTCGCCCGCCAGCACCGACTGCGCTTCGGCCCAGACGCTCGCGTCCGTGTAGCCGGCCATGTCGTAGAGCGGCCACCAGTCGGGCCCGTAGTCGGGGTGCATGCTGCCGCGCCAGGGACAGCCCACGTTCTTGAGCACGTAGATGCAGTCCTCGGGCGCCTTCTGCTTCTGCTTGCGGAAGTACTCGAAAACCGTGGGCAGGGCCGTGTAGTTGTTGTTCGCGCCGCCGCAGTCGGGATCGACGAACTCGAAGATCTCCGTGTAGCCGCCGCACCAGATGGCCGGCACGGCGCGATTGGTGTAGGTGATGCCGAGGTTGAGGCAGGTCTCGACGAGCGCGCCCTGCGCCGCGAGCGCCGCCATCTGCGGGACGTGGGCCTGCGTCGGGTCGCCGAGGCCTTCGCTGTAGCGCAGGCCGTCGATGATGACCAGCACGGCGCGCTCGGTCTGGTAGCCCCAGGCGGGCGCGGCGAGCAGGAGGAGCAGCAGCAGGGCAGGGGCACGGCGCATCCCATCACCTCCGGGCAGGCCACGAGTGTAGACCATCCCCGGCCGGCGGGCAAACGCGCAGGCGGAATCGCTGGTGGAGGCGGGCTAGCCGGCGGAGCGCGGCGCCTCGCTCGACGCGGACAGCTCGGCCTTGAGCTGGACCACCCAGGCCTGCACGCGCTCGCTGGTGAGCACGGCCTGGCGGTCCTCGTCGATGACGAGCCCGAGGAAGCGACCCTTCTTGACGCCCGTCGACGCCTTGAAGGCGTAGCCCTCGGTGGGCCAGGCGCCGATCAGGTGTGCGCCGCGCTTCTTCAGCTTCTTGGCGAGGGGCGCGAGGGCGTCGGCGAAGCTCTTCTCGTACTTCTTCTGGTCGCCGAGGGCGAAGACCGCGGCCAGCTTGCCCGTGAGCTCGATGCCCTCGGTCTTCAGCGCCTCGAGGAAGGGATACCAGTCCTCCTGGAGCTTGCCCTTCTCGTAGGTCGGCGACCCGAAGATGATGAGCGCGTAGGGCGCGAGATCGGCCACCGTGGACTTGCGCACGTCGTGCAGGACCGCCTCCTTGCCGAAGGCGCGCTGGATCTTGCGCGCGACCTGCTTGGTCGCGCCCTGGGAACTGCCGTAGAAGATGCCGACTTCAGTCATGGCCCCCGCTCTCTGCTTGTGACATAATGGGGCCGCTGGTGTAACCCGTCAAGACAGCGCCAGTTATGAAGATCACGGGATCCGGATAGCGCCCGCCCAACCCGCCGCCAGGAGCCGCGCGTGCCCGTCGCCACCCGCCTCGGCCGCTTCCTCGAGCCCGAGACGCTCAGCCGCCTCGACAGCATGGAGCTGATCGCCCGGCTCGTCGTCGAGGGCTTCATCGCCGGCCTGCACCGCAGCCCCTTCCACGGCTTCTCGGTTGAGTTCTCCGAGTACCGGGCGTACAACCCAGGCGACAGCGTGGGCAGGATCGACTGGAAGGTCTACGCCAAGACCGACCGCCACTACGTCAAGCTCTTCGAGGAGGAGACCAACCTCCGCGGCACCCTGCTGCTGGACGGCAGCCGCTCGATGGACTTTGCGGGCGACGCGGGCCGCGTGACCAAGTTCCGCTACGCGAGCATGCTGGCCGCGGGACTTGCCTACCTGCTGATCCGACAGCAGGACGCCGTCGGCCTGATCACCTTCGACGAGCGGATCCGTCAGGTGTTGCCCGCGCGCAGCGTACGCCGCCACCTCTACGACTTGCTGACCACGATCGATCAGCAGAGGCCAGGCGGCCTCACCGACGTCGGCGCGACCCTGCACCGCGCGGCCGAGCTGGTCAAGCGGCGCGGGCTCGTCATCCTGATCAGCGACCTGCTCGACGAGCCCGAGCGCGTGCTGGCGGGCCTCAAGCACTTCCGCCACCGCGGCCACGAGGTGCTCGTCTTCCACGTGCTCGATCCCCTGGAGCGCGACCTCGACCTGCGCCGCGAAGTGCGTCTGGAGGACCTCGAGACCGGCGAGACCCTGCGCACGCAGCCCTGGTTCATCCGCCGCGAGGCGGGCGAGCGGGTCGCGGCCTGGGTCCAGCAGCTCGAGAGCGAGTGCCGGGAGCACCGCATCGACTACGTTTCGCTCACCACCGACACACCCTTCGACGTTGCGCTGCGCCGCGTGCTCGACCGCCGCGCCCGCCAGCGCTGAACGCGCCGCGCAGGCGACGCGCCGGTGGGTGACAAGCGCCGCCGTTCCTGCTAGGCTCCCCGTGGACCCGGCACGGCAGGAGGCGCGCCATGGTGCGGGATGAGGGTGGCTACGACGGCTTCGTCGCCGAGTTCTACGATCACGTTCCCCCCTATGCCGACCGCCGGGATCTCGAGTTCTACCGCGCGCTGGCCGCCGCGGCGGGCGGCCCGGTGCTCGAGCTGGGCTGCGGCACGGGGCGCGTGATGCTACCGATGCTGCGCGCGGGCGCCGAGGTCTGCGGGATCGACAGCTCGCGCGGCATGCTCGCTGTCTGCGTCGAGAAGATCGCCCGCGAACCGGAGACCGTTCGCCGGCGCGCGCACCTCCTGCTGGCCGACATGCGCAACTTTGCGCTCGGCCGCCGCTTCGCGCTCGCCGTCGCGCCCTTCCGCAGCTTCCAGCACCTGCTCACCGTCGAGGACGAGCTGGCTTGCCTGGCTTGCGTGCGCGCGCACCTGAACACCGGCGGCCGCCTGGTGCTCGATCTCTTCAACCCCTCGCTGCGGTTCCTCATCGACCCCAACCGCGAGGAGGTCCTTGACGAGGAAGCGCCCTTCCGGATGCCGGACGGCCGGCAGGTCCGACGGGGCTACCGCATCGTGAACCGCGATTTCGCCGAGCAGTGCTCGGAGGTGGAGCTGATCTACCGGGTCGGCTACCCCGGTGGTGGCGAGGATAAGCTCGTGCACAGCTTCCCGATGCGCTGGCTCTACCGCTTCGAGGCCGAGCACTTGCTCGCGCGCGCCGGCTTCGCCGTCGAGGCGGTCTACGAGGATCACGCCGGCACCCCCTTCAGCGGCAAAGACGGCGGCGAACTGCTGCTCGTCGCCCGCCGCGACTGAACGCCGCGCCCGCGGGCGCAGGAGGCTGCATGAGCGCTGCGAAGGAGTCCACCGTCGTCCTCATCGCCCGCGCGGGCATGGGCGATGCCGAGCCCGAGCTGCAGGAGAAGCTGATCAAGACCTGGCTCAAGGTCGTGGAGGCGAACGGGCACCTGCCCGAGGTGGTCTGCTTCTACGCGGACGGCGTCAAGCTGGCCCTGGACGGCTCGCCGGTGCTCGAGGAGCTGAAACGCTGGGAGGCGGTGGGCGTCCACCTCGTGCTCTGCAAGACCTGCTTGGACCACTTCGAGGTGCTCGACCAGGTGGCCGTCGGGGTCGTGGGCGGGATGGGCGACATCGTTGCGGCCCAGCTCGGCGCGGCGAAGGTGATTCCGCTCTAGCCCGCCGGGATCTTCGTCGACCCGCGAACGCTCCGGCCGGCAGCCGTGTCTCACCTGCCGAGTACATGGACAGCGACGGGAGCCGCCGTGCCGGACAGCGAACTCATCGCCGCGGCCCTGCGGGGCGAACGGACGGCCGAGCGGGCGCTCTACGACGCCCACGTCGACCGCGTCTACCGCCTGGCCTATCGGATGAGCGGCGACGCGACCCTCGCCGAGGACTTCACCCAGGAGACCTTCGTGCGGGCCTTCGCCTACCTGCCCGGTTTCCGCGGGCAGGCCGCCCTCTCGACCTGGCTGCACTCGATCGCCAGCTCCGTCGTGCTCAACGGCCTGCGCAAGCTGAAGGCCCGCAGGCACTGGGCCATGGAGCCCGCCGAGGAGTGGGAGAGCGTCGTCGACCGCAGCGCCCCTGACCGCGAGCTGCGCCTGAGCCTGCTTGCGGCGGTCGATCGCCTCCCGGACGAGCTGCGGATGGTCTTCCTGATGCACGAAGCGGACGGCTACACGCACACGGAGATCGGCGAGATCCTCGGCATCCCCGAGGGCACCTCGAAGGCCCGCCTGCACCGAGCGCGCGCCGAGCTGCGCGCGCGCCTGGGCGAGCTGGACCCCGATCGCCGCCGCGCGCGCGGGCAGGAGGCGCGATGAACACGCCGGGCGACCGCCACCACGACGACGAGAGCCGTCTCGACGCCCTCATCGCCGAGACCCTCCGCGACTACCACCGCCCGCCGGAGGCGCCGCGCGATCGCCTCTGGGCGCGCATCGAGGCCGAGCGCGGGGCGCGCGAAGCGCGGCCGCGGCCGCAGTGGCGCTCGCCCTGGCTCTGGCTGCCGGCTGCCGCCGCGGCGCTGCTCCTCGTCGGCATCATGATCGGGCGCGACACGCTGCGCGAGGACGCCGAGCGCGCCCTCGTCGGCCAGGCCGAGGAGCACGGGCGCGAGAAGGCGGCCCTCATCTACCGCCTGGCGTCGACGCCGGTGCTCGCGCGCAGCGAGGCGCTGCTCACCCAGTTCCGCA
Organism: bacterium; assembly: GCA_016873475.1. Lineage (NCBI taxonomy): Bacteria > bacterium. The sequence continues at coordinate 10,311 of VGXI01000033.1, forward strand.
GCGCGGCCTGGCCGCCGGGCGCGGATAGCGAACAGGCCGGCTGGGCGAAGGAGCTGCTGCTCGAGGCGCGACTCCTGCTCGACTCGCCCGCGGCCGCCGATCCCGAACTGAAGCGCCTGCTCGAGGACCTCGAGCTGATTCTGGTCCAGATCGCCGAGGCATCGGCCAGCGGCGATCCCACCGAGCGGGCGCTGATCACCGAGGGTCTCGAAGCGCGGCGGCTCCTGCCCCGCCTGCGCGAACGGATTCCCGCTGGCGACATCCCCCAGGGTGTCTAGGAGGTAGACGATGCACAGGAACCATCCTCGCGGGACGCCCGGTCTCGGCCGGACACTGCTCGCGGCGCTGCTCTTCGGCGCGCTGCTCGCGCCGGCCCTGCGGGCGGACGAGATCGAGGAGGCCTTCCTCGCTGCGCGGCGCGAGCTGAATGCGGCCCAGTACGAGCGCGCGGTGGCGGCCTTCCAGGCGCTGCGCGCGCGCTTCCCCGAATCGCGCTTCACGGCGGACGCGCTCTACTGGGAGGCCTTCAGCCGCAGCCGCCGCGCCGCCAGCGACGACCTGGCGCAGGCACTGGACTTGCTCGCCGAACTCCAGGCCGACTTCCCCAAGGCCGAGCACCTGGCCGACGCGCGCGAGCTCGCCCTGCGCCTGGAGACCCAGCTCGCCAAGAGCGGCGACGCGGCAGCGGCCTACCGCGTCACGCGCGAGGCCGAAGAGCTGGCCGCGCAGCTCGCCCAGACGGACGAGCGCAAGCGCCGCGGCGCGAAGAGCGATCCCGCCGAGGCCGAGCTCGAGCTGCGCATGACCGCGCTCAACGCCCTCATGCAGATGGACAGCCAGCGCGCCTTGCCCATCCTCAAGAGGTTGCTCGCCGAGCGCACGCCGGCGACTGGCGCGCTGCGCGCGCGGGCGCTGTTCATCCTCGCGCAGCACGATGACCCCGCGGTGCCCGCGTTGCTCGTGCAGACCGTGCGCGAGGACCCCGATCCCGAGGTGCGGCAGATGGCCATCTTCTGGCTCGGCCAGGAGGACAGCCCTGCGGCGATGGGCGCGCTGAAGGAGGTGCTCGCAGATCCCAAGACGGACGCCGAGTCGCGCGAGCAGGCCCTCTTCGCCGTCTCGCAACAGGAGAGCGACGAGGCGCTGGCCGTGCTGCGCCAGGTCGCGCGCGATCCCAAGGTCGATGCCGAGAGCCGCGGGCGGGCGATCTTCTGGATCGGCCAGCGCGGCGGCAAGCAGAGCGCGGCGACCCTGCGCGAGCTCTACGGCCAGCTCGAGGACGCCGAGGTGAAGGAGCAAGTGCTCTTCGCTGCCTCGCAGTCGGGCGCGGAGATGCAGGGCTGGCTGCTCGAGGTGGCGCGCAATCCCAAGGAGTCGCTCGCGCTGCGCTGCCGCGCCGTCTTCTGGGCCGGGCAGCTCGGCAGCGTGCCGGTGGCGGACATCTTCGGGCTCTACCAGTCGAGCGCCGATCGCAAGCTGAAGGAGCAGGTGATCTTCACGCTCTCGCAGCAGAGGGGCGACGAGGCGGCCGAGAAGCTGATGGCGATCGTCCGCCAAGAGCAGGACCCCGAGTTGCGCACGATGGCGGTCTTCTGGATCGGCCAGTCGCAGCACCCGCGCGCGGCCGAGTTCCTCGAGGAGATCATCAACAAGTAGGAGGCTGCGCTGCTCACCGCCCCGACCCTGCTGCTCGTCGCGACGCCCCGCACATCTTCTTCGCGGACATCCTACCGCCCTCGATTGCCGCAGTCGATCAGATGCTGTATGCTGGAGACGCTCGACCGGTAATGCCGGACGCGCCCGCGGGTCGACGTCCAGCAAGCAATCGGTGCTGGCGACCGGCAAATGGAGGAGGTGGACGATGACTCGGCGCCGATCGTCTCCAGCGTTAGCGCTCTTCCTCGGTCTCCCCCCCACGCCGGCGGCTGCGCAGCCGGCGGACGAGATCATCGGCTGGGGGAGCCAGAGCCTCCGCGATCCGACCCGGCTCGAGGGCGTGGTCGCCGTCGACGCCGGCGGCCAGCACAACATCTGTCTGGGCGCGGACGGCAGGCTCATTGCCTGGGGACGGGGCGACAGCGGCCAGTGCAATCCCCCGGTACCGGCGGGCAGGTTCCTGGCGGTGTCGGCCGGGAGCGAGTTCTGCATTGCCTTGCGCGCGGACGGCATGATGATCGGCTGGGGTGACAACGAATACGGTCAGAGCAGCCCGCCGCCCCATACGGAGGTCATCCGGATCTCCGCGGGCGGCGGCCATGCACTGCTCCTCAAGAGCAGCGGACGGATTCGGGGCTACGGCCGGAACGACTATGGCCAGAGCGTGCCGCCCATTGGTTGGGACTTCGCAGAGATTGCGGCGGGCAGTATCCACAGCCTGGGTCTGCGGCGGGAGGGAGCCCTTGCGGCCTGGGGCTGCAACACCGACGGCCAGTGCAACATCCCGGAGCCGAATGCCGACTTCACGGCCATCGCCGCCGGTGGCGCGCACAGTCTCGGGCTCAAGACCGACGGGTCGATCGTCGCTTGGGGGAGCAACGGAGATGGCCAGTGCGATGTGCCCACGCCGAACGCCGGGTTTATCGCCATCGCCGCGGGCGGTGCGCACAGCCTGGGCCTGAAGGCCGACGGCTCGATCGTCGCCTGGGGGCGGAACAGCGAAGGGCAGTGTCAAGTCGTCGAGCTCAACACGGGATTCGTGAGCATCACCGCCGGAGGAGCGCATAGCCTTGCCCTCCGTAGCGACGGTTCCTGTGCCGCCTGGGGCAGCAACGCCTACGGCCAGGTCGGCGCACCCACGAATCCAGCGGGCTGGCTCGAGGTCAGCGGGGGCTTCGGATTCAGCCTGGCGCTGGGCGCGGACGGAGTCATCGCGGCTTGGGGCAGGAACGATCTCGGGCAGTGCACCCTGCCCGAGCCAAACGCCGGATTCACCGCAACCGATGCGGGCTACTATCATTCGCTCGCGCTGCGGGCAGATGGCTCCATCGCCGCCTGGGGCCTGAATGCCCAGGGGCAGTGCACGATCCCCGGTCCGAATTCGGGATTCGCGGCGGTCTCGGCCGGCGGGCGGCATAGTCTGGGCCTGAGAAACGACGGCGGTATCACTGCCTGGGGATACAACATCGATGGCGAGTGCAACGTACCGGTGCCCAACCGCGACTTCACCGCCATCGCCGCAGGTGGATACCATAGTCTGGGGCTGAAGCAGGACGGTCGCATCTTGGCCTGGGGATTCAACCCCCTCCACCAGTGCAACGTGCCGGTGCCGAATAGCGGCTTCGTGGCCGTGGCCGCCGGGATCTATCATAGCCTGGGACTCCAGGCAGACGGGCGGATCATCGCTTGGGGCAGCAATCACTTTGGGCAGTGCGACGTGCCGGCTCCCAATGCGGGATTCGTTGCCGTCGCGGCCGGTCCATGGACCAGCTTCGGCGTCAAAGCCGATGGACGCATCGTTGCCTGGGGCCGGAATAACTTTGGCCAGTGCGCTGTGCCCTTGCCGAATCACGACTACACGTCCGTGAGCGGCGGCGAGACGCACACGGTAGCCCTCAAGGGAGGTGGGTTGCTGCCGCGCTCGCGGCCGCCCGAGACGACACGCTCGAGCGCTGCCTCGCTGCAACTCCACGGCCTGACTCCCAATCCGGTCGGGCCGCAAGCGAAGGTCGTGTTCGAGCTAGCGCGGGAGGCCGCCGTGGCGCTCGAGGTTTTCGACGTGCGCGGCCGGCGGCTGCTTGAACGCCCACTTGGCACCAAGGCGCCTGGCCGCCACGTCGTCCTCTGGGATGGCCGCGACGTGGCAGGCTCGCGTCTCCCTGCTGGCGTCTATCTCATCCGGCTGCGCAGTGAAGAGGGTATGTCGGTCTGCGCGAAAGCCGTGCTCCTCAAGTGATGGCCAGCGCGAGCGGCTGCTCGCGCCCCGGCCAGCCCACAGCCCAGGCTGGACTCGCGACTCCGAGTTTGGCCTTGAGTCCCGGGTTTGCCCGCGCTAGAGTCTCCGGAGTCCTGGACCGCCCTGCCCGCCCCGTGCGGGCAGGTTCGTCTAGGGCCAGTCCCTCGGGTAACGAGGCCGGAAACTCGCCAAGGAGGGAGCCATGGCCAGCGGGACGACTCCCAGGGGATTGCCTCTGGATGAAGCCACGATCCAGGAGCGGCTCGCCGCCGCTCGCCAGCGCCTCGAAGCCGAAGCCGGGCTCGTCGACACGGGCAAGCGCCGGCACTACGCGACGCCGAAGCAGCGGCCCTTCCTCGCCCACGAGTGCGCCGAAACGACCCTGCTCTTCGGTGGCCTCACCTGGAAGCACGACCAGCTGATCCAGTCCGCGCTCGAGTCGCTCGGCTACCGCTGCGCCGCGCTGCCGACGCCGGACGTCGCCGCCTTCCAGATCGGCCGCGAGTTCGGCAACAACGGCCAGTGCAACCCGACCTATTTCACCGTGGGCAATCTCGTGCAGTATCTGCAAGGGCTCGAGGCGCAAGGCCTCAGCCGCGCGGAGATCGCCGAGCGCTACGTCTTCTTCACCGCGGGCGCCTGCGGGCCCTGCCGCTTCGGTATGTACGAGAACGAGTACCGCCTCGCCCTGCGCAACGCCGGCTTCGAGGGCCTGCGCGTCATCGTCTTCCAGCAGTCGGGCGGGCTCGACCAGGAGCAGGCCGAGGCCGGGCTCGCGCTGAACCTGGACTTCTTCCTCGCCATTCTCTACGCGATGATGCTGGGCGACCTGCTCGGCGAGGTGGCGAACCAGATCCGTCCCTACGAGCGCGAGACCGGGGCCACCGACCGCGCGCTCCGGGCCGCGGTGGACGACATTGGCGCCACCCTGCGCGCGCGCCGGCCCTTCGTGCTCGCCGCGAGCCGCGGTCGCGCCCTGCGCCGCCTGCCCGGCGGCCGGCGATTGGACGGCTGGGCGAAGTTCCTCGCCGCGCTGCGGGACGAGGCGCTGGTCGCCGCCGCGGCGCGGGCCCGCGCGCGCTTCGACGCGGTCGCCATCGATCCCCTGCGGGCCAAGCCGCGCGTCAAGGTGACCGGTGAGTTCTGGGCGCAGACCACGGAGGGCGACGGCAACTTCAACATGTTCCGCTTCCTCGAGCGCGAGGGCGCCGAAGTGCTCACCGAGCCCGTGGCGACCTGGATCCTCTACATGGTGCAAGGCGCCCAGAACAAGATCCGCGACCGCAAGGGCCTGGCCGAGGGCTTCGTCGTGCCGAGCTGGCGGCGGCCGCGAGCGCGCGCCGGCGTCGAGTGGCGCGCCTGGCGGCAGATCCGGCGCCTCGATCTCGCGGCCCGCCTCTTCGAGCGCGAGTACGCGCGCTTGCGCCTGGCCCTCGGCGGCACGGCGCACGCGCCGGTGGATCAGCTCGAACTGGAGCGCATGGGGCATCCCTTCTACAACAGCCGCGCGGGCGGCGGCGAGGGCCACCTCGAGGTCGCCAAGAACATCTACTACCACAACAAGGGCCTCGCCCACATGGTGCTCAGCCTGAAGCCCTTCGGCTGCATGCCTTCCACGCAGTCCGACGGCGCGCAGGCCGCCGTGCAGTCGCGCTTCCCCGACATGATCTACCTGCCGATCGAGACCTCGGGCGAGGGCGAGATCAACGCGCACAGCCGCGTGCAGATGGCCCTCGGCGAGGCGCGCGTCAAGGCGCGCGAGGAATTCGAGCGCGCGGTGGCGGCCAGCGGCTACAGCCTCGAGGCGTTGCAGGCGGGGCTCGCGCGCGTACCCGAGCTGGCGCGGCCGCTCGCGCGGCTCCCGCACCGCCCTGGCATCGTCGGACGCGCGGCGCTGACTGCCCTGGCGCTGGGCGAGCGCTTGCGCGCCGCGGGCGTCGCCGACGCGGCGCCGCCCGCCGCCACGCTCGCCGCCGCCGGAGGCCTCAAGTGAGCCGTGCGGCGCCGCTGATCGCCGGGCTGGACGTCGGCTCGACCACGGTCAAGGCCGTGGTCTGCGAGCCGGGCGGCCGCGTGCTCTGGCGGGACTACCAGCGCCACTTCACGAAGCAGCCCGAGAAGGTGCTGGAGTTCCTGACGCGCATCGAGAGCGAGCTTGGCCTCGCGCCCGAGCGGCTGCGCCTCTTCCTCACCGGCTCCGGCGGCGCCGCGCTCGCGCGGCACCTGGGCGGCAAGTTTGTCCAGGAGGTCACCGCGGTCAGTCTGGCGGTCGAGCGCTACTGCCCCGAGGCGAACTCGGTGGTGGAGCTGGGCGGCCAGGATGCGAAGATCATCGTCTTCAAGGCGCCCGAGGGCGAGGGGCGCAAGAAGAAGATCCCCTCGATGAACGACAAGTGCGCGGGCGGCACGGGCGCGGTGATCGACAAGATCAACGCCAAGCTCAGGATCCCCGCCGAGCAGCTCGCCGACCAGGGCTACGCGGGGATCAAGCTGCACCACGTGGCCGGCAAGTGCGGCGTCTTCGCCGAGACGGACATCAACGGCCTCCAAAAGCAGGGCGTGCCCACGGGCGAGCTGATGGCCTCGCTCTTCGAGTCCATCGTCCAGCAGAACCTGTCCGTGCTCACGCGCGGCCACACGCTGCGGCCGGTGGTGCTGCTGCTCGGCGGGCCGAACACTTACATCCGCGGCATGGTGGAGGCCTGGCGCGCGAACATCCCGGCGATGTGGGAGGAGCGCAAGGTCGCGGTACCCGACCGCCCCGTCGAGGAACTGATCGTGGTGCCGGAGAGCGCGCAGTACTTCGCCGCGCTGGGCGCCGTCGAGTTCGGCCGCGAGGAGGAGGCCGCAGTCGGCGCCTACCGGGGTCGCGCGGCGCTCGAGCGCTACCTCGCGGAAGGGCGTGAAGCCGAGAAGCAGGCGCGCGGCTCGCGCGCGCTCTGGGCGAACGAGGGCGAGCTGGACGCCTTCAGGCAGCGCTTCCGCCGCGAGACCTGGCAGCCCGCGCGCTTCACGCCGGGCGAGACCGTGCGCGGCTTCGTCGGCCTGGACGGCGGCTCCACCTCGACCAAGGCCGTGCTGATGAGCCCCGAGCGCGAGCTGCTCGCCAAGGCCTATCGCCTCAGCCAGGGCAACCCGATCGAGGACAGCATGGAGATGTTCCGCCTGCTCTGCGAGCAGGTGGAATCGCAGGGAGTGCGACTGGAGGTGCTCGGCCTGGGCACCACCGGCTACGCCAAGGACGTGCTCAAGGACGCCCTCGGCGCCGACGTCGCCCTCGTCGAGACCGTGGCCCACACGAAGAGCGCGCTCCACTACTACGACGACGTGGACGTCATCTGCGACGTGGGCGGGCAGGACATCAAGCTGATCCTGCTCAAGAACGGCCAGGTCAAGGACTTCAAGCTCAACACCCAGTGCTCGGCCGGCAACGGCTACTTCCTGCAGAGCGCGGCGGCGGGCTTCGGCTTCGCGGTGGAGGACTTCGCCGAGGCCGCCTTCAGCGCCACGGCGATGCCGACCTTCGGCTACGGCTGCGCGGTGTTCATGCAGTCGGACATCGTCGACTTCCAGCGCCAGGGCTGGCGGGCCGAGGAGATCATGGCCGGCCTCGCCGCCGTGCTGCCCAAGAACATCTGGCTCTACGTGAGCCAGATACCGAACCTCGCCAAGCTGGGCCGGCGCTTCGTGCTGCAGGGCGGCACCCAGTACAACCTGGCCGCGGTGAAGGCGCAGGTGGACTTCATCGAGGGGCGCTTCGCGGGTAAGGACGAGGCGCCCGACGTCTTCGTGCACAAGCACACGGGCGAGTCGGGCGCGATCGGCGCCGCGCTCGAGGCGGCGCGGCTCTGGGGCGAGGGGCGGCCCACGCGCTTCATCGGCCTGGACGCGGTGGCGAGGATCGAGTACACGACCCGCCGCGACGAGAGCACGCGCTGCTACTTCTGCAAGAACAAGTGCCTGCGCACCTTCATCGACGTGGCGACGGCCGGCGGCGCGGGCGAGGGCCAGGCCTTCAGCTACAAGCAGGGGCCCGAGGAGCCGCACGCCGCGCGCATCCGCACCCCCGAGGAGCCGGTCGCGGCGGCGGTCAGCGCGCCGGCCGCCCCGCCGGCGCCGCCGACGCAGCGCATCATCATCGCCACCTGCGAGAAGGGCACGGTCGAGGACGTCGCCGACATGCGCGAGATCAAGCGCGGCCTCGACGCGGTGAAGAAGGCGAACCCCGACCTCGTCGCCTATGCCGCGACGAGCGCCTTCGCCTCCTGGTCGCCACAGCCGGCGCCGGCGGTCGACGGGCGCTTCCCCTGGCGCAGCCGCGAGGCGAGGGCGCGCGCAGCGGCGCGCGCGCGGCGGGCGCGCCTGCGCATCGGCCTGCCGCGCGTGCTCAACCTGTACTCGCTGGCGCCGCTCTTCACGGCCTACTTCGAGAGCCTGGGCGTGCCGGCCGCGAACCTCGTCTGGTCCGACTACACGAGCGAGGAGCTCTACCGCGCCGGCGCCAAGCGCGGCGCCGTCGACCCCTGCTTCCCGAGCAAGCTGGGTATCCCGCACGTGCATAACCTGCTCCTGGTCAAGCACGCCAAGCAGCCGCTGGACCTGATCTTCTTCCCGATGATCGACGACCTGCCCAGCGACCTCCTCGGCTGCGTGGGACACCGCTCCTGCCCGACGGTGGCGACCACGCCTGAAGCCGTGAAGGCGGCCTTCACCAAGGAGAGCGATCTCTTCGCCGAGGCGGGGATCGCCTACCTCGACACCTTCGTCAATCCCGGCGAGCCGAAGCTCTGCGAGCGGCAGCTGCTGGCCGCCTTCGGCGAGCGCCTCGGCCTGACCGAGGCCGAGAATGCGCACGCGGTGTCCGAGGGCTACCGTGCCCTCGCGCGCTTCATGGCCGACCAGCGCGAGCGCGGGGCCGAGGTGCTGCGCCGCCTCGAGATCGAGGATCGCCTCGGCATCGTGCTGCTCGGACGGCCCTACCACAACGACCCGGGCATCAATCACGGCATCCTCGAGGAATTCCAGAAGCTGGGCTACCCGATCCTGAGCCAGGCCGCCCTGCCGCTGGAGCCCGAGCGCCTGGCGCGGCTCTTCGGCGAGGACCTCACCGCCGGTCGCATCGCCGACCCGCTCAGCGTGGCGGACGTCTGGGCCAACAGCTACAGCGAGAACACCAGCTTCAAGGTGTTCGCGGCCAAGTACGTGGCGCGGCACCCGAACCTGGTGGCGCTGGAGCTGTCCAACTTCAAGTGCGGCCACGACGCGCCGATCTACGCCCTCGTCGAGGAGATCCCCGAGGCTTCCGGCACGCCCTGCTTCAGCTTCAAGGACATCGACGAGAACAAGCCCGCCGGTTCGATCAAGATCCGCGTCGAGACGATCGACTACTTCCTGCGCACGCACCGCGAGCAGCTCGTCAGGCAGCGGCACAAGCGCGAGCGGGTGGAGCGGGAGCTGGCCGAGCTGGAGCGCCGTCTGCGCGGCGGCGAGCCGGCGGGCGCGCCCCACGAGCATGCGCAGGTGGACGCCGAGGCGGAGTCCGCCGCGGCCGGCCGGCGGGCGTCCTGAGGAGGCGAGGTGGCGCGGCTCGAGTCGGACAAGATCATGTTCGAGATCTACCGCGAAGCCGGCTACGACCGCCGCTACCGGGTGGTCTACTTCACCGAGCTCAGCGAGCGGAGCCGCGACCTCGAGATCGGCCGCGCCCTGGCCGGCGAGCACGTGCTGGACGGCTTCATCGCTCTGGAGCACGGCGAGCGGGCCAAGGCCCTGATCGCCGCCCTGCTCGAGCGGCTGAACGCCGGCGAGGCGGTCAGCCGCGAGGAGCTGGCCGCCGCCCTGGCCGAAATCGCCGCCTGAGCTCCTCGCCGCCGGCGCCCATCCGCCCGGCAGCCCCGGCGGCGATCCGCATCCTTAGCTTGCCAGTTTCGGCAGCCTCCGCTTACTCTGCGGCCGGCCTTGACCGATCCGGGCGCCGTCCGGCGCCGCCCGGCAGTGAGGACGAGGATGCCCGCCGCGACGCCCCCGCCGCTCTTCGAGAAGACGCTGCGCCTGGAATTCCGGCCCGAGCGGGTCTTCGCGGCGCTCAGCGAAGCCGAGCAGCTCATCATCTGGTTCACCGAACTCGCCGACGTCACGCCGCGCCTCCACGGCAGCTACGCCTTCTGGGGCCGCTACACGCTCTGGAGCGAGAAGCGGGTCTCGGGCGGGCAGTACCTCACCCGCTTCGAGGCGCCGGGCCAGCTCTCCTTCCGCTGGGATCTGGCCGCCCTGCCGACGGAGGTGCACCTGGACCTCGAGGGCAGCGAGCGGAGCTGCCGCCTGCGCCTGCGCCACGTGCTGCTCGGCGAGAGCGTGGAGCCGCGCACCCGCGAGATGTTCGCCGACTTCTGGCGCATCGCCCTGCTCAACCTCGGCTGGTACCTGGGGACCGGCGGGCCCATGCTGCGCCTCGACTACACGAAGGCCAGGGGCGATGTCGAGCTGGAGCTGCCCCTGGCCGCGCCGCCGCCGCAGGTCTTCCAAACCCTGACCCTGCCCGCGCGCATGGACGCCTGGCTCTCGCGGCGAGCCAAGGTGGAGCTGCGCGTGGGGGGCGTCTACGACTTCGGCTGGACGGAGACCGTGGACGGAGTGGCCGTGCCCGCCGGGCCGACGGTGCTCAAGGAGCTGGAGCAGGACGCCCTCATCGCCTACGGCTGGCGCTGGCCCGGCGAGCCCGAGACGAGGGTGCGCTGGGCCCTGCTGCCCGAGGGCTCGGGCTCGCGCGTGAAGCTGAGCCACACGGGCTTCTCCACCGACCGCGACTCCACCGACTACAAGCAGGGCTGGGCGGCCTTCCTCTGCCTGCTCAAGCTCTACATCGAGCGCGGCCTGCGCTGGGACTAGCCCGCCCCCGGGGGCGGGGACGCTGCGCGGGCGCGCAGGCCGGTCCCTGCGACTAATAGAGCGACTTCAGCGCTCCCCAACTGCCTTCGGATGCAAGCGGCGTGAAGACGTCGATGTCTTGGCAGCAGGCCGACGCCGCTTCATCGGTGTAGAGGCCGATCGACGGCGAGCCGAGGTGACAATCGCACCAGTTCGAGCAGTTGAACGTGTGCCGGCCGCCCAGCACCTGGATCTCCTCGGCCCCGTCGGCGTCCACGACCTTCAAGACCCCCCAGGAGTCTTCAACGACATCGATGACGTAGTCAGACGGGAAAGGCTGCCAGGCGATGAACTCCAGGCGACCGAGGACGGCCAGCGGGCCTGCGAGCGGTTCCTGGAAGGCCAGAGCGATGCCCGTCTCCAGCTTTCCGATGACGGGCTGCGTGTTCCAGTGTTCGGTGACCTGGGCCATTGCCGCGCCGGGCAGGTGGTCGATGGCGAACTCGGCCGCAAGGATGGCCTCGACCCAAAGTCCGAGGTTGCAGACGACGTAAACCTCCGCCGGCTGGTAGTCCGCGAGCGAGCCTCCCGGGAGCGTGAGGAGAAGGAGCAGTGCCAACGACATCCTCACGAGGCCACCTCCGCGAGCCGCAGCTTCACGCGTGAAGTCTACCGCTGTTTCCGAAGTGCCGCCGGGAATTCCTCCTTGCGCTGGCATCACCATGGGCTATATTTGCATCGCCATGCAAGCAAAATCAGCAGACGGTGCCGCCCTCGACGGCCTGCTCAGTCCGGCGCTCTTCAAGGCGCTCGGCGACCCGAACCGTCTCGCCCTGCTGCTGCGCCTCGCCGCGGCCGGCGGGCCGGCCACGGTGAGCGCGCTGCGCGGCTGCTGCGAGCGGGACCTCTCCGTGGTC
>VGXI01000034.1 GCA_016873475.1 bacterium
ACCGCGCGCAGGAGGGCGATCAGGGTGGTCGGCGTGGCGAGCAGCACCCTGTCGGTGACGCCACTCTCGATGAGACCCGGGTCCTTTTCGAGCGCGGCGTAGAAGATGCTCTCGCTGGGCAGGAACATCACCGTGAACTCGGGGCTCGTGCCGAACTGCTCCTGGTAGCTCTTGGCGCCCAGCTTGCGCACGTGATCGCGCACCTGCCGTGCGTGGTCGGCGAGATGCCCCGCGCGCGCCGCGTCGTCCGTGGCCTCGAGCGCCGCGAGGTAGGCCTCCAGCGGCGTCTTCGCGTCCACCACCACCTGCCCGCCGCCGGGCATCTTGATGATCATGTCGGGCCGCAGGCGCCCAGCGTCGGATTCGCCGCTCACCTGCTCGTGGAAGTCGACGTGCTCGAGCATGCCGGCCATCTCGACCACGCGGCGCAGCTGCATCTCGCCCCACTGGCCGCGGCCGCTGGGCCGGCGCAGGGCCTGCACCAGGTTGCCGGTCTCGGCCTGCAGCTTCTCGTGGGCGCCGGCCAGCGCGCGCAGCTGCTCGTTCAGGCCGCCGTAGGCTTCGGCGCGCGCCTTTTCGATGCGCGCCAGCTCCTCGTTCACCTTCTCGATCGACTTGCCCAGGGGCTCGACGAGCTTCGCGACCTCCTGCTTGCGCAGGTCCAGATCCCCGCGCGCCGTCGCCTGCTCTCTGCCGAAGGCCTCCCGGCTGAGCTGGAGCAGGCGGACGCTGTTCGCATCCAGGGCCTTGGCGGCGAGCGCCTCGAATTCGGTCGCCAGACGCTCGCCTTCCTTGCGCAGCAGCTCCAGCTTCTCGGCGGCGCCCTTGCGCTCGCCCTCGAGCGTGGCCCGCGCGCGGCCCAGCTCGACCTCGAGGCGCGCCAGGCGCCCCCGCGACCAAAGAAAACCGATCAGCAGCCCGAGAACGGCGCCGATAGGAATGCCCAGCAGGAGTGCCTGCGTGTCCATGCTCACCTCCCGGCCGGAGCCACTCTAGCGCGCGGGACGCGGCGCGGCAAGGAAGCCCGCGGCACGACGAGGAGGCATGGGAAGGGGCCCAGCCGTGCGCGCGGACGCAGATGCGTGGAACGGAAGTTGCGTGAGCGGAGCATCCACCAGCGCACAAGGCCTTGGCCTGACGAACATTACGGGACGGCAATGGAAGCCTTCATCGCCCGCCAACCGATCCTCACCGTGGACAACAAGGTCCACGCCTACGAGCTGCTCTTCCGCTCGGGGCCGGAGAATCTCTTTCGCGGTCGGGACGCCAACGCGGCCAGCTCCTCGGTGATCTCCAATTCGCTCTCCCTCTTCGATCTCTCGGCGCTCACCGGCAATCGCGACGCCTTCATCAACATGCCGCGGCAGCTCCTGCTCGACGGCAGCGTGCGCATCCTGCCGGCCAAGCAGGTCGTGATCGAGATCCTCGAGGACGTCGCGCCCGACCCCGAGGTGCTCGAGGCCGTCCGCGAGCTGCGTGCGGCGGGCTATCGCTTCGCGCTGGACGACATCGCCAGTTGCGCGAGCCAGCAGGCCTTCGTCGAGCTGGTCGACGTCGTCAAGGTCGACTGGCAGGCCGCCGGCGAGAGCCGCGCAAGCGAGATCGTCCGCGCCTGGCGACGCCCCGGCCTGCGCTTCCTTGCCGAGAAGGTGGAGACCTGGGCCGACTTCCAGCGCGCGCAGAGCGTCGGCTTCACCTACTTCCAGGGCTACTACTTCCAGCGGCCCGAGGTGCTCACGCACGGCGACATCCCGCGCAACAAGGCCGTCGCCCTCGCGCTCTTCCAGGCGATCCGCAAGGATCCGATCGACTACGCCACGCTCGAGAGCCTCATCAAGAGCGACCTCTCGCTCTCCTACCGGCTGCTGCGCCTGGTCAACTCGGCCTGGGCCGGCCTGCCGCACGAGATCCTCTCGATCAGCCACGCCATGGTGATGCTCGGCGAGATGCGCATCCGCCAGCTCATCCAGGTGACGGCGATGACCGACATCGCCGAGGACTGCAGCGAGGAGCTGGTGCAGCGCTCCTTCATCCGCGCGGCCTTCATGGAGACGCTCGCCGGACGCCTCGGCGAGAGGCTACGCGACCAGGAGTTCTACTTCGTGGGCTTCTTCTCCTGGCTGGACGTCATCCTCGGCCGCACGATGGAGAAGGTGCTCGAGCTGCTGCCCGTCAGCCCGCAGGCCCGCGAGGGTCTCGTCGAGGGCAAGGGCCTGCTCGGCATCATGCTCCGGCTCTGTGCCGCCCTCGAGCACGGCGACTGGGCCGCAGTGGAGACGCACTGCGCCGCGCTCGGCCTCGAGTCCGCCGCGACCGCCGAGGACTACCTCGGCACCATCGAGAGCCTCGACAGCTTCACGCGCGGCGTCACGGGCCAGCGCCAGCCGCAGCGCCTGCTCAGCTAGCCAGCGCCTTCAATCCAGCGCCAGTTCCTGGTAGTCCGCGCCGCAGGGCGGGCCGTCCGTGGCCCAGAGCCGCCCCGCGCCGGGATCCATGATCAGCGACGCCACGGTGTGCACCCGCTCGACGGCGGGCAAGGCCTCGTCCTCGTGCCGGCAGACGGAGTTCGGCCGCCCGGCATGGTCGCGCAGCATCCCTTGCAGACCTGGCAGCGACACCGGCCGCCCTTCGCGCAGCAGGGCCTCCAGGCGCGCCGCGCGCTGGCGCGAGTAGGGCCGCGTCAAGCTCGGCGGTTCGACGACGCCGAGCGCCGCCGGGTCTTCGAAGTGATTCGCATGGGCGAGGCAGCCGTCGCGGCAGCCCACGCGGCCGAGCGCGTCGGGCGCCGCCTCGAGGTCCAGCACCTGCCCCGGCGCCTGGGCGATCAGGTAGTTCGTCGTGCAGGCGCGCGCCTCGTCCGCGATCACGGCGACCGCCGTCGCGAAATCCGGCGCCGCCAGCACGGCGTGACAGCGCCAGTGGAAGGGCAGCGTGAAGCGGCGCCAGTCGTCGGTCGTGCTCAGCATGCCGTTGATGGCGAGGGCCACGCCCGCCGCGTTCAGGCCGATCTTGAGGCCGAAGATGCCCGCCTCCGTGAAGCCCAGGCGCGCGGGGCCCGCCTCCGGCCGCACGCGCAGCAGCGCGCCCTTGGCTGCGGGGATCCAGTCCCAGTTCTGCCCGACGAGCAGGCGCCCCGCGGCCGTCGCCTCGGGCAGCAGGGCGAAGGCCGTGCAGCCGTCGGGCTCCCCGCGGTGCTCGAGTTGCCGCGCCGCCTCGGCGGCCTTCACCGTGCCGTACTGGTAGTAGAGCAGCTCGTAGCGCAGGTTCAGCATGGCGACGAGATCGAAGGGCAGGCCCGCGCCCTCCGCGATGCCCGCCATGCCGCGCCGGTAATCCGGCGCGCGGTCGCCCAAGGCCTCCAGATAGGCGCCGCTGCGCGCGAGCAGCTCCGCGCGTGGAAGCTGGGCCTCGCGCTCGAAGCGATCCAGGTAGACGTGCAGGTTGTGGGCGATCGCTCCGGCCAGCGCCCGGCCGTGGCCGAGGCCCTGCGCGTGGGCATCGCCACTGAGGTTCACGACGGGCAGACTCATGCGTTCAGCTCCTTCTCGAGGATCAGGCGCGCGCCGCCGGGCCGGTAGCCGAGGCGCCGGTTCACAGCCAGCATGCCGGCGTTCGTGGCGGCGTTGCGCGTCGTGACGCGCGCGAAGCCCTGCGCCTTGGCGTCGGCCAGGGCCTGCGCCTTGAGCGCGAGGGCGATGCCGCGCCCCCGCCAGTCGCGCCGCACGCCGCTGACGATGGTCTCCAGCTCGCCCGTCCGCGGCGCCAGCGCGTGCCAGCACAGGCCCACCGGCTCGGGCTCGCCGTCCGCTGCCGCGGCGAGTGCCAGCCAGCACAGCTCGGGCCGGTAGCCCGGGCAGCCGTAGTAGAGATGGGCGTAGATCGCGTAGTCGGGCGGCGTCAGCTCGCCCGTCATCGGGATGTCCGCGCTGAAGGCCATGTCGAGCGCGAAGACGCGCCGCCGCCAGGCGTCGTCGTCGCCGAGCGCCGCGAGGGTCGTGAACTGCACGCCCGCCGCCTCGCCGCGCGCACGGGCCGGCGCCCAGTCCGCGGCCGCGAACTCCGCGAAGTGGAGCGCGGATTCGATCTCGCGCAGGGTTTCGCGATAGCCGCGCCGCAGGAGCCAGGCTTCGCCCTCGACCTGTTCGGCCCAGAGGCCCGCGCTCAGACGCTCGGGCGTGCTGGGCGCGAGGGCCGCCTCGAGCCAGGCGTAGAGCGCGCGGCCCAGACCGCGCCCGCGCGCGGCCGGCGTGACGCCACCGTAGAGCACGAAGCGCCGCGGGTGGAACATCAGCGAGTACTGCAGGAAGCCTGCGTAACCGGCGAGCCCTCCCGCCACTTCAGCGACAACACGCCCACGCTTGACCCGTGCATCCACAAGGGAGTCCTCGTGGCGCCAGTGGGCCTCGCCCAGTGGATGCTCCGGCTCGCAGGCCACCTGCAGCGCGGCGAGCGCGGGGTAGTCCGCCTCGCGAAAGGGACGCAGCTCAGGCACGCGCCGCCTCCCCCTCGTCCGCGCCGACGGGCTTCTCCATCTCGAGCCAGGCGGGCAGCGGCGTGAACCCGAGCCGCCGGTTGATGCCGAGCATCCCTGCGTTTTCCGCGGCGTTCCAGGTGCGCGTTTCCTTGTAGCCCGCCGCCTTGGCGGCGCCGAGCGCCCGCACCTTGAGCGCCGTGGCGAGGCCGCGGCGGCGGTACTCGCCGAGCACGCCGGTGAGGCCCGTGCCCACGCGACCCGGGATCTCGTTCCGCCAGAAGTTGCTGATCCCGACGAAACGCTCGCCGTCGAGCGCGATCAGGTTCAGCTCCGGCAGGAAGCGCGGGCTGCCCAGCGAGCGCTCGCGCCAGAGCTCGAAGGGCGGCGGCACGTGCAGCTCGGTGCGCGGCATGTCCGCGAGCAGCTGCTGCGCGAGCGCGTACATCTTCTCCTGCCAGTCCGGTCGGTTCTCCAGCTCGGGCAGACTGCGAATCGCGATGCCCTGCTCGCTTGCGCGCGCGAGGTCCGCGGCGTAGGCACTCGGATCGAAACTCGCGATGTCGCAGACGGACTCCTCCACGCGCATGCCCGGCGCATAGCCGCGCGCCGCGGCGAAGCGGCGGCTCGCCTCCCAGTCCTCGCGCAGCATGCCGCGCAGCAGGATCGGCTCGTGTTCGGCCAGCGCGGCGACCACCGTGTCGTAGAGCGCGGCGCCCAGGCCCTGGCGACGCCTGTCTTCGCGCACGATGACCTCCACGTAGAACTTGCGCGGGTGGTAGCCCCAGGTCTCCTGGTAGTAGCAGCCGGTGCCGAGCAGCGCAGCGCCCCCCTCGGCCACCCAGCGCCGCACCTTGTGCTGCGGTTCGCGCAGGCGATCGGCTCGACGGCGTTCGGCGGCGCTCTCCGTCCAGTCGGGAAAGACGGCATTGTGCAGCTCCGCCCAGGCCTCGAAATCGGCGTCGACGAAGTCGCGGATCGTCCAGCTCATGCCCGTGCCTCCTCGCCGGCGCTCGCCGCGAGGGCGGCGGCGTCCAGCACCTTCTCGATCATCCACCAGGCGGGCTGCGGCACGAATCCCAGGCGGTAGTTGATGCCCAGCATGCCCTTGTTCGTCTCGGCGTTCCAGGTGATCGTGGCCGCGTAGCCGGCCGCCTTGGCGGCCGCCAGCGCCGACACCTTGAGCGCCGTCGCGACGCCCAGCTGACGGCAGTCGCGCCGCACGGCCGTGAGCCCTGTCTCGACGCGTCCCGGCGTCTCCTCCTTCCAGAGGTTGCTCAGGCCCACGTACGCCTCGTCCTCGCGGCGCACGGCGATCATGTTGAGCGCCGGCAGGAAGTTCGGGCTCTCGAGGAATCGTTTCCGCCAGACGGCGAAGTCCGTCGGCGTGAAGGGGTCGCTGCTCGGCACGTCCGGCAGCAGCAGCTGCTCGAGCGCAAAGTACTTCTCATCGCGCGCGGGGTCCGCCGCCAGCTCGGGATAGCTCTTGATCGCAATCCCCGCCGCCGCCGTGCGCGCGAGATCGGCCGCGAAATGCTCGGGCTGGAAGGCCTGGATGTCCAGGCGCGACTCCTGCTCGCGGTAGTCGAGCCCGAAGCCGCGCGCCTCCGCGAAGGCGCGGCCGCCGAGGTTGTCCTCGCGCACCTCGCTGCGCAGCACGATCGGATCGAAAGCGCCCACGGCCGCGATCACGGTGTCGAAGAGCGCCGCGCCCAGCCCCTGCCGCCGCCAGTCCGGATGCACACCCAGCTCCAGCCAGAACTTGCGCGGATGGTAGGCATGGCTGCTGTTGGCGTAGCTCGCCCAGGCCACGACGCGGCCCTCGGCTTCACCCACCCAGCGCCGCCAGCGGATCTTCGGCTCGCGCAGGGAATCCCAGCGCGCGATGTCGCTCGCGGCCTGCAGATAGGTCGGGTAGCAGGCGTTGTGCACCGCGGTGTAGCCGTCGTAGTCGGCGGGCGTGAAGTCGCGGATCGTCCATTGCCTCGCCATTTCAAGCCTCCTGGCGCTGGGCCTGCGCGGGCAGGGGTTCCAGCGCGAAGTCCACCCAGGCCGGCAGCGGCGTGAAGCCCAGCCGGCGGTTGATGCCCAGCATGCTGTCGTTCGTCGAGTCGTTGCCGGTGCGCACCTCGCGGTAGCCGGCGGCCTTCGCGCGGCTGAGCACCGCCACCTTGAGGCCCGTGGCCACGCCCTGGCCGCGCCACTCGCGGCGCACGCCCGTGAAGCCCGTGTTCAAGCGCCCCGGCACCTTCGAGTGCTGAAGCATGCTGAGCCCGGCAAAGAGCCCCTCGGGCGTCACCGCCACGAGGAAGCCCTCCGCGTAGAAGTCCGGGTGCCGGAGGTACTTGCGCTGAAAGACCTCGAAGGGCGGCACCGTGTAGGGCTCGGGCATCGGCATGTCGGCGCCGACGAGGGCGTCGAAGTCCCAGAGCTTCCGGTCGCGCTCGGGGTCGCTCTCCAGCTCGGCGTAGCTCAGCAGGCGCAGGCCCGCGGCCACGGTCTTGGCCTCGGCGCCCGCGAAGCGCTCGGGCGCGAAGCGCGTGAGGTCGAGCGCGGACTCCACCTCGCGGTTGCCCGGGACATAGCCGCGCGCGGCGAGGAAGCGCAGGCCATCCGCCCAGTTCTCCAGCACCTGCGTACGCAGGCTGAGCGCCCCACGCGCCTGCGCGGCGGCGAGCACGGTCTCATAGAGCGCCCTGCCGCGGCCGCGACCGCGCGCAGAGGGCAGCACCTGGACCATGCCGTAGTAGCGGTCCGGGTGGTACATCCAGTCCATGTGGCTCAGCGTGGCGTAGCCGAGGATCCGGCCCGCCTCCTCCCAGACCCAACGCTGGAGGTGGAGGGTCCGGTCGCGGCTCTCGTCGTAGTGGCGCAGCTCGGCCTCGTCGACCGGGTGATCCGGGTCGACGGCGTTGCGCAGGACGACCAAGCCCGGGTAGTCGCCGGGCAGGAACTCACGAATCGCAGTCATCTCGATCGACTCCACTTTGTCCGCTCGCGGGGCGAGCTGTTGATGGCCAGGCCCAAGGGGCCGCGAAGGCGAAAGGGCGCGCTGCCGGCAATGACCGGTCGCGGGCCGCTGGCCGCGGGAGGGATCTGGCTTCGGGATCAGCGCCGGTGGGCGCGGGAGCCCTCGCTCGGGAGGGCAGGGCGCCTAGCGGCGCTTGACGAGGGCCATCCCCCTGACGGCAGCCAGGAGCGGGCACACGACCAGCGCCGAGTCGGTCTGGTTCTGGATCATCGGTCACTCCTGTGCTGGCGGGCCGAAGCCCGCGTGGACGGCCGGCATCTTCCCCGCGGCGCGCGGCTGGCATCGGGATGCCTTGGCGTCGCTCCCGATCGAGGCGGATGGGGCCGCCCCGGCCTCGTGTCGCGTTTGGACGCGTGGTGGAATGGGCGGCTAGTTTAGAGACTCTGCACCGCCGAGTCCAGAAGAAAACCTGGATGCGGCAGCTTTTCGCAGGCCGGGCGCCCGGCCCCGCGGCCCTAGACGAGCCGGTAGATCTCGCGGTGGCCGCCCGTGACCAGGTCCATGTAGCCCTTCATGATCGCGCGGACCTCCGGCCGCGTCCCGCTCGCGGCGAGGTGCTGCTCGAAGCTCGCGAGCGAGTCGATCTCCGCTTCCAGCACCACCGTCCAGTAGCCCGCGACGGCGTCCACCATGACGCGGCCGTTGACGAAGCCGTCGATCGACTCGAAGTGGGGCAGCGCGCGCCTCAGGATCTCCGCCAGGGCCTTGGCCTGGCCGGGCTTGCAGTGGAAGACATCGCGGACGACGAACATGCCTAGCTCCTCTCGAAGGTGACCACCCAGACCCAGGGGTCCGCCCGCCACCGGCTCTCGGGGCGAGCGTGCACCGCGTCCCACCAGCGGGCGAAGCCCGCGCGCTCGCTCTCCGCCACCCCCGGCGGGCTGGTCTCCCGCCACATCCCGCCCTCGCACGCGAGATCCGCATCGGCGATTGCCTGCAGCCGCTCCCGGCGCAGGGCGAGGATGCGCAGCCGCGTGCCGTCGGCCGCGCAGAGCGTGTCGCCCGGCTCGCCGAGAGGGCAGGGCGCCGCGGCGTCCTTGACCACGCGGCGCAGTTGCGTCTTGTGCCCAGCGGCGATGGCGCGCAGGCAGGCCGGCGTCAGTCCCACCAGGCGCTCATTCATTGCGGCGCCTCTCCCGCGAAGAGCGGCGCGAGCCGCGCGCAGATCGCCTCGCAGAGCGCGCGGTCGGCGGGGCCGAAGCGGGCGGGCTGATGGGAGTCGATGTCGAGCTGCGCGACGAAGCGGCCGCGCACGAGGATCGGCACGACGATCTCCGAGCGCACGGCCAGGCTGCAGGCGAGGTGGTTGGCCTCGGCGGTGACGTCTTCCACCACCATCGTCTCCGCGCGCTCGGCCACCTGGCCGCAGATGCCGCGGCCGAAGGGAATGCGCGTGTGCTCGGTGGGCTCGCCGACGAAGGGCCCGAGCACGAGCTCGCGCGGGCGCTCGGGGTCGACGCAGTAGAAGCCCACCCAGTCATAGCCGGGGCGGCGCGTGGCAACGAGCCGGCAGACCGCGGCGAGGGCGGCTTCGCGCGTGGGTGCGGCGGCGAGGGCGCGCTCGATCTCGGCGAGGAGGGCGGCGGACTCGTCCATCTGGAGCCTCCGGGCTGCCGGCGCGCGGACTCGCGCGCGGTCCGCCGAGCATAGCGAGGCTGCGGGGACCGTCAAGATGGCGGCAGGTTCGCGCTCGAAAAGGGCCGGGCGATCCGGAATCGCCGGTTCGGTCCCTGGACCCGGGCCCGATCGCTGCCCGGCTGTGGGGTTTCGCGAAAACCAATGACCCCATCGACGATTTCCCGCGTTGCGCGCGCCGTGCCCCGGGACGGACTCACGCTGGAGGCCGGCCAGATGGGGCTAGGGACGCCGGGGGCGCCGTGCTAGCCTGCCGCCGTGCTGACGCACCTCGTCATCGCGAATCCCGCATCCGGCCGCGGGCTGGGCGCGCGGCGCCGCCGCGAGGCGGAGCGCCTGCTCGACGCGGGCGGCCTCGCCTACGAGGTCTTCGTCACGCGCGCCGGCGGCGACGCGCGGCGCGTGGCGCGCGAGGAGGCCGCGCGCTACTCGGTGATCGTCGCGCTGGGCGGCGACGGCACGATCCAGGAAGTCGCGGGCGGCCTCGCTGAGGCCCGCCTCGCGCGCGCGGCGGAGGACACGCGCCCGCTCGCGGCGCTCGGCATCCTGCCCGCGGGCACGGGCAACGACCTCATCAAGAGCCTGCGCCTGCCGGCGGACTTCGCGGCCGCCTGCCGCCGCCTCTGCGCGGGCCAGCCCCGCGCGCTCGACCTCGGCCGCATGCGCTGGCGCGAGGTCGGCGAGGCGGCACCGCGCGAGCGCCTCTTCGTCAACAACGTGGGGCTCGGCTTCGAGGGCCAGGTGGGCTGGGCGGCCTACCGGCTGCGCCTGCCCCTGCGCGGCCTGCCGCTCTACCTGATCGCGCTACTCAAGGTGCTGGTCCGCCTCGAGAGCCCGCGGCTCGCGCTGGCCTGGGACGGGGTCGAAGCGCCGCCGCGGCCGCTGCTCCTCGTCAGCGTCGGCAACGGGAGCACCTCGGGCGGCGGCTTCCGGCTCAACCCCCGGGCAAACCCCTGCGATGGCCGCCTGGACGTCTGCGCCGCCGACGCCCGCGGCCGCCTCGAGATCCTCCGCCTCCTGCCCCGGGCGATGAAGGGCACGCATCTCGACCTGCCCGGGATCGAGAGCCGGCGCGTCGCCCGCCTCAGCGTGCGCGGCGAGACGCCCTTCGCCGGCCACGCCGACGGCGAGCTGCTCTCCGAGCGCATCCTCGCGGCCGAGTTCGAGGTGCTGCCCGGCCTCCTGCCCGCGATCTTCTGAGCGACGCCGCCGTGGACGCTCGCGCCCGCGCCCGACAATCGCGCTTGTCGGCGCCGCGCGGGCGCGCACGCCGCGCGCGCGGCGATCGCCCGACCGTAGCGCAACTTGCGCGCTTCCGCCGCCTCGGCACGCGCCCTGCAGTCGCCCGCTTGCCTTCTCCCAGGGACACGCAAGCGGGAGACACTCGCCATGTCCAAGATGATCAGCTATTCGATCTGGTTGTACTTCGCGATCACCCTGCCCCTCATCATCGAGGGGACCATCCTGCACGCCATGAGCTACGCGGCCACGGAGGACATCAGCCTCGGCGGCATCAAGGCGCTCTACGGCGGCGAAACCGCCGGCCGCGGCGCCTCGCTCCAGCCGCAGACCCTCAGCGACCCGGGCGGCATCAAGCCGACCCTCGAGGCCATCCCTTGCCCGGACGGCGTCACGCGCAGCGCACTGGCGATTCTCGCGCTCGTGCGCGCGGCCAACCCCGAGCTGCCCATCTGGAAGGAGCCCGCGCTCGTCCAGGCGCTGAGCGGCGAGCGCGGCGTTTGGCAGTGGATCAAGGATCACATCAAGCTCAGCATCGACGCCTTCGGCCTGCACTTCCAGATCCACGGCGACGGCGACTTCTGCGGCCAACTCACCGTGATGTGGTGGAATGGCTGGAACGCCACCTGGGAGCCCTGCTAGTGGGCTCGCGCTGCTACCGTGCGGCGGCGCTCGTCGTCGCCTCGCTGGCCTGGCTCCCGCGCCCTGCGGGAGCCGGGCCTTTCCTGCTCGAGCTGGACCGGCAAGCGCGCCGGCTCGACGGCGGCGAGCGGGGGCGCGTGGTGCGCCTGCTCGCGGACTTCGCGGCCGCCGTCGCCGCGGACGACTCGGCCGCCTTCGCCGCGCGCTTCGACACTGACGCCGCGGCGCGGCTCGTCGCGCGCGCGGCCGACTCCACGCTCGCCTACCCGGAGCCCCTGGGCGTCTGGTTGCGCGCCCTGCGCGCGGAGGCCGCGCCGCTCGCTCCCGCGGAGGCCGCCCCCGGGGGCGGGTGGGCCGGGCTCGCCGCCGCGCACGAAGCCCTGCGCCACGCCTTCGTGGCCGCACCGACCGACCTGCTGCCGCCGGCGACCGTCCTCGCACTCGTGCGCGCGGACAGCCTCCACGCGCTGCCACTGCACTTGCGGCCCGGACTGCAGCCGCTGCGCCTCGCGCACAAGGGCGTCCTCGATCCCGACCCGCGGCTCTCGCCGCTGCTCCTCGTCTCGCTGCGCACGGCGATCCCTTGGCACGATCCGCGCTGCGCTCCCTGGCGGGTCGCTGTCGCCCCCGGGGGCGAGTCCTGCCCCGTGCTGCCGGGCGCGCTGCCCCTCGCCCTCGATCCCTGGGCGGGGCCGGCCGCGCGCGAGGCCCTGCTCGACAGCCTCTTCGCGAACGAGCCCGCGCTGGCCGAACTCGGCTGGCTGAAGCGCCGCTTCGTGCGCAAGGGGATCGCGGGCCTGTTGACGAGCCTGGCTCGCCAGCAGGCGGCCTTCGCGGAGTGCCGCTACCAGCGCGGCGCGGGGCCGGCGCCGCTCGGCCCGCCCCCGGGGGCGGGCGCGCCGCCGCGCTGCGCGCTGGGCGAGGCGGCGATCCTGCGGCTGCTCCTCCTGCCCGACGGCGGCGAGAAGGACCGCTGGCGCCTCGTCCTCGCCTGGCTCACGCCGCTGACGCTCGCGGACTTCGCCACGGCCAGCCTCGAGCCCGGCTACGGCGACTGGCTTGGGACCTACTCCGAGTGGATGGCCAGCGTCGAGAACGACTAGAGATAGAGCTCCCGCCCGCGCCGGCGCAGCCAGCGCCGCGCGCGCTCGTAGTCCGGGAGCTGCCCCGCGACCAGCGCCCAGAAGCGCTCGGAGTGGTCGGGCTGCTTCAGGTGGCAGAGCTCGTGGACGACGAGGTAGTCGAGCACGGCCGGCGGCGCCATCACGAGGCGCCAGCTGAAGGAGAGCCGGCCGCTGCTCGAGCAGCTCCCCCAGCGGCTGCGCGTATCACGAATGCCGATCGCCGTCGGCCTGACGCGCAGCGCCCGCGCCCAGTGCGCGGCGCGCGCTGCGATCAGCTCGCGGGCGAGGGGGCGGTACCAGGCTTCGAGCGCGGCAGCGGCGGCGGCATGCCGCACCTCGGGAGCGAGGCCGGCAGGCAGGACGAGCGCGATCTCGCGTGCGGCCTCGCCCCGCGGTGTGCCGGCGCTCTGCCCCGTCCCGCCGACGCGCGCGCGCAGGCGGCCCGGCGCTTCACTGACGCGCAGGGTCCAGGCCTCGCCGAGCAGGGGCAGGCGCTCGCCGTCGGCGAAACGGCGCGGCGGGTGCTCGGCCTCCCAGGCCGCCAGCTCGGCGAGGCGCGTGGTCCACCAGGCCGCCTCGGCAACGAGGAAGGCCTCGATCGCGGCCAGGGCGAGGCGCGGCGGCGCCAGCACGACGAGGCCGCGGCGCGGCTCGACACTGAGAGTGAGCCGCCGTCGGCCCTGGCGGCGGATGAGCAGGTAGGGCTGCTCGCGCCCGGCGACGTGCAGGCTGCGCGCGCTCTGCGTCTCCCTCACGCGCCGGCCTCGCCGCCTTCACGCGTGACCTCGCCGGCTTCGGCCCAGAGGGCGGCGAGCATGGCGCTGGCCGGCCCGCGCAGGCAGTGATCGTAGAAGCGCGAGAGCGGCGTCTCCTCGGGGTTGATCTCGATCGTGAGCGCTGCCGAGCGGAATGCCAGCATCGGCAGCTCCGCTGCTGGATGAACGAGGGCCGAGGTGCCGATCGCGACGAGGCAGTCGCAGGCGGACAGGCGCGCGGCCGCCTGGGAAAAGAGGGCCCCGTCGAGGGGGTCCTCGAACCAGACGAGGTCCGGCCGCCACCAGGCGCCGCAGGCGCAGTGCTTGTCCGCGAGCGGCACCTCGCGGCACTCGCAGCGGGCGCCGCAGGCCTCGCAGCGCAGACGCCACAGGCTGCCGTGCAGCTCGATCACGTCCGTGGCGCCGGCGGCCTGGTGCAGGCCGTCGATGTTCTGCGTGACGATCGCCGTCCCCGGCCGCGCGGCCTGGATCGCCGCGATCAGCCGGTGCGCCGCGTTCGGCGCCGCGGCCGCCACGTCCGCGCGGCGCGCGTCGTGGAACTCCCAGACGCGCTCGGGCGCGCGGCGGAAGGCGCGCTGGCAGGCGTAGTCCTCGTAGCGGTAGCGCGTCCAGACGCCGCCCTCGCCGCGATAGGTGGCGATGCCGCTCTCGGCGCTCAGCCCCGCGCCCGTGAAGAAGACGAGGCGCGAGAAACGCCGCAGGTCGGGCGCGGCCATCGCTCGCCCCCCTACTCCTCGGCGCGCGTGACCACCACGCGCAGGCCGATGTAGGCCGCCGGCGGCGCGGGCTCGCCGCCCAGCGCATCGGGCGCCGTTGCCGCACAGAGCCCGCGCGCGACGGCCCTGCCGCCCTCGCGCACCCACTCGGCGGCGTTGCCGCCGAGGTCGTAGAGCCCGCTCGACCCCGCCGGCGCGAAGGAGCCGACGGGCTCGAGCAGGTCGCGGTTGACGGCGAGCTGGGCGACGGTCTCGGCGAGCGCCGCGGCGTCGTCGCGCCCCGGCGCCTGGCCCGCCCACCAGGCGAGCGTGTTCTCCGGTTCGGCCGCGAGCGCCGTGAGCCGCTCCCATTCCTCCCCGTTGGGCAGGCGGCAGTCGGCGCCCAGCTGGGTGCCGAGCCAACTGCAGTATGCGCGCGCCTCGTCGGCGCTGACGCCCGCGACGGGCAGGTTGCCCTCGCGCCGCTCGGCCGGCCGCGGCCGGCCCTTGAAGGCGGCCCACTGCGCGCGCGTCACCTCGAAGCGCCCGACGAGCAACTCGCCCCAGGGGAGGAGCTCGGGGACCAGCGCCTCTCCGGCCAGCTCGCCATAGTAGCCCTGGCTGGTCGCGACGTCCGCCAGCGCGAGCGCGCGGGCGAGCGGCGACTCGGGCCGGTAGCGGGGCTCGGTGGCCGGCGTCAGCTCGAAGAGCCAGCGATCGAGCCAGGCCAGCGTCTCCGCGAGGTAGCGCCGGCGCGCGGGGGGCGAGGCGAGGAAGTGATCCTCGCCGGGAAAGCGCAGGAAGCGCACAGGCGCGGCGCCCGTCTGCTGCAGCGCGCGGTAGAGCTGCTGGCCCTGCTCGGTGGGCACGTTCACATCCGCTTCGCCGATGGCGACCAAGGTGGGCACCTGCAGGCGGTCGAGGCGGAAGAGCGGGCTCTTGGCCAGGTAGAGCTCGGGCAGCTCCCAGGGCGCGCCGCCGAAGTAGGCGTCATCGAAGGCGGCGCCGAAGGCGCAGTTGCCGTAGTCGCTGGTCCAGTTGACGTCGCCCGCGCCGGCCACGAGGGCACGGTAGCGGCCCTCGGACTCGATCGCCGCCGCGATGGAGAGGATGGCGCCGTTGCTCCAGCCGACGAGCGCGAGGCGCGAGCCGTCCGCGAGCCCGCGCGCGACGAGCGAGTCGATGCCGCTGCGGATGTCGGGCAGCTCCAATTCGTAGTAGCGGCCCTTGATCGACTCCAGCCAGGCGAGGCCGTAGCCGCTGCTGCCGTGGTAGTTGGGCTTGAGCACGAAAGCGCCGCGCGCGGCGAGCAGCGCGGCCGAGCCGTACCAGTCTTCGTCGAAGCGGTCGCGGTCGGCGTCGGCGGGACCGCCGTGCGGCATCACGACCAGCGGGCGCGGGCCGTCGCGCCCGGCCTCATAGCCGATCGGGTAGATGAGCAGGCCCTCGACGCTGTCGCCCGCGGCGCCCCGCCAGCGGAAGGGCTCGCTCTGCGGCGCGGGCAGCGCGCCGAGGGCCGAGTTCAGGCGCAGGAACTCGCGGCGCTCGCCGAGGGCGGGCGGGGTCCTGGCCGCCTTGCCGTCGCCGCCGAGGCGCCAGACGAGGTAGCGGTCGGGGCGGTCCGCGCGCTGCTCGGCGAGCAGGAGCAGCTTGCCGTCGGGGCTCGTCGCCAGAGGCTTGTCGACGCCGCGCGCGGGGCGGGGCAGCTCGTGAATGGCCCAGGTCTCCCCCTTGCGCTCGAGCAGGAGCAGGCGATTGCGCAGGCCGTCGGCGAGGCTGACGAGGGCACCGCCGCGCCAGGCGGCGAGCGCCGGCGCGTCGAGCCCGCGCTGCCAATCGAGGTCGAGCGAGCGCCAGTCCCTGTCCCCCAGGCCGCGGTAGGCGAGCTCGTCCTGGCTCACGTAGAGCGAGAGCGAGTCCGTCGACACGGGCTGCAGGAAGTAGAAGCCCTTGCTTTCGAGGTCCCAGGTGAAATCGTGCGCGCGCAGCGCGGCCGGCAGGATCTCGCGCACGGCGCCGCTCGCGAGGTCGACCAGGCGCACCGCGGGCGGGGTGCGCGCGTCGTAGTCGTCGTGCAGGCTCAGGCTGTAGCGGGCGACGGCGTGGCGGCCGTCCGGGCTGGCCACGAAGTCGAGGATGGGCTCGCCGTTCGCAGTCAGGCGGCGCGGCGCCTCGCCGAGCGTGAGCGTGAACAGGCGCGCAGGCGGCACGTTCTCCTCGTCGCCGACGACCACGGTCTCGTCGCCCTGCTCTTCGAGGCGCGTCTCGCGCAGGCTCTTGCCCTCGCCGGCGAGGTAGAGCAGCCGCTCGGGACCGATCCAGGCGAAGTCGGCGATGCCGCCGGCGTGGTCGGTGAGCGCTTCGGCCTCGCCGCCTGCCAGCGGCAGCAGCCAGATCTGCGGCTCGGGGTCGGCCGCGGTCTTGGCATCGCCCGCTGGCTGCGCGCGGGCGGCGAGGAAGGCGAGCCGGCGCCCATCGGGCGACCAGCGCGGGCGGCGGGCGTCGCTCTCCGCGCGCGTGAGCTGCCGGGCCTCTCCCGCTGCGCTGGCCACGTCCAGCGGCGCGAGCCAGAGCTGCCAGCGGTAGGCCTTGCCCGCGTCCACCAGCGCGCGCTGCGCCCAGGCGGCCCAGCGGCCGTCGGGCGAGACCGCGAACTCGCGCGCCGCCTCCTGGGCGACGATCGCCTCGACGCTCCACTCGTTCGCCGGGGCCGGCGGCGCGGCAGCGGCGAGGGCGGGCGGGAGCAGGAGCAGGAGCGCAAGCGGGAGCAGGCGGGCGGGGCGCGGCATGGATCACCTCGGCGTGGGCGTTCTGAGCGCCGCCACTCTAGGCCAAGGGGCCGCCGCCGTGAAGCCCTAGAAGTAGAAGAAGAGCGTCAGGCCCATGGTGACGGAGGGCGTGGGCACCGACCAGTACCAGCCGCTCTCCTTGCGGGTCCCGCGGCTTGTGCGCTCCCCGCTCTCGCCCTCGCTCGTTTCGCCGCGATGCCAGTCTTGCTCGCGGCTGTGCGAGCGGTAGTAGTCGAAGAAGACCTGCGACTCGACGCTGACCCGGGAGTGCAGCTGGATCTGCGGTCTGAGCCCGACGCCCAGGCGCAGCGTCTCGCCGCGCTTCTGCGAGCGACTGACGTCGTACTCCCAGTCGTTGCCGTCGGTCTCCAGGTCCAGATTCTCCCTCTCCTCGACGCGACGGCTGTAGCTGTGCACGATGCGCAGGACCGGCGCCAGGCCGAGACGCGGGTGCAGCGCGAAGCCGCGCGCGCAGCTGAAGCCGAAGCTGCGCGAAACGGGATCGCTGCTCGTCACGGTTTCGCCCTGGTCGAAGGTGTAGTAGTCGGGGTTCTCATCCAGGTAGTACCCGCTGGAGGAAGCCGTGGCGAAGGAGCCCGTCGCCGTGAAGCTCCAGCCCGAGGCGAGTCGATAGCGCAGACCGACTCCGCGTAGGTAGCTGTAGTCGTCGACGGAGAGGAGCTCCCCCCAGCCGAGACCCCAGCGCCGGAAGGGCGGCGCCTCGTCCGCCGCCGCGGCGCTCGCCAGCGCCAAGCCGATCGCCAGAAGCAGTCCGCGCGCCTTCGCCTTGCCCACCATTGCCGCTCCTTTCCGCTACCCCTCGTCGCCCCGCTGCCCTAGGATTCCCCCCGGCGCCGGGCGCCGGCGCCAGTTTGGGCGAATTCGTGTTCGATTGCAAGGGAGTGCCGAGCCATGGCCACGCGACGCAAGATCCGCGCAGAGGACCTCTTCCGTTTCCAGTTCCCCGAGGCGCCGGCGATCTCCCCCGACGGCGAGCGCATCGTCTACAGCCTGAAGCGGATCGACGCCAAGGAGAACCGCTACCTGGCCAACCTGCACGAGGTCCGGCGCGCTGGCGGCGGCCGCCGCCAGCTCACGCAGGGCGCGCAGATCGACAGCGCCCCCGTCTGGAGCCCGGACGGCCGCCAGATCGCCTTCCTCTCCAGCCGCGAAGAGAAGACGAACGTCTGGCTGCTGCCCACGGGCGGCGGCGAGGCGCGCCAGCTCACGCACCTGGAGGGGCCGATCAGCGGCCTCGCCTTCAGCCCCGACGGCCGGCGCCTGCTCTTCCTGCACCGGCACCTGAAGAAGGAGGACCCGAAGCAGCGCGCCCGGCAGGCGACCTTCAAGCACATCACGCGGCTCTCGCACAAGCTCGACGGCTTCGGCTATTTCCCGGCCGACCACCAGCAGCTCTACGTCGTTGGCCTCGCGGGCGGCAAGCCGCGCCAGCTCACGCGGGGCGACTTCAGCGTGCGCGAGGCCTGCTGGAGCCCCGACGGCCGGCAGATCGCCTTCATCGCGAACCCGCACCCCGAGCGCCAGCACGAGGGCGGCCTCGAGCAGGTCTTCACGCTGCCCGCGCGCGGCGGCGCGCCGCGCCCGGCCACCACCCGCGGCGGCCACCTCGTCGCCCTCGCCTGGGCGCCCGAGGGGCGCTCGCTCCTCTTCACCGGCCACTTCGGCGGGCCGGGCGAGTGGATCAAGCACCCCTACCGGCTCTACGAGACGCCCCGCGCCGGCGGCGCGGCGCGCTGCCTCACGCCCTGGCTGGACGACTGGCCCTTCAACTTCATCATCACGGACACCGTGATGGGCGATGCGAGCGCCCTCTGGCCCTACCGGGAGGGCGAGACCTGGCGCATCGCCTTCGGCATCAGCGAGCGCGGGGCCTATCGGGTCTACTCGATTCCGCGCGCGGGCGCCCCGCGGCGCGCCCAGGCGCGGCTCGAGTTCGGCGGTGAGGTCAACGTCTACGGCATCAGCGTCGACGAAGCGGGCCGCGCGGCCCTGGCCACCGCGACGATGCTGGACGCCGGGGACATCTACGGCCTGCGCCTGGACGGCCGCCGGCAGGCGAAGCGGCTGACGCAGGTCAACCGCGCGCTCCTGGGCGGCCTGCTGCTCACGGCGCCCGAGGAGTTCAACGTGAAGAGCGGCGCGGTGAGGGTGCAGGGCTGGCTGCTGCGCCCGCCGGGCGCCCGGCGCGGCGCCAAGCACCCGGGCCTGCTCGAGATCCACGGCGGGCCGATGGGCCAGTACGGCTACACCTTCTTCCACGAGATGCACCTGCTCGCCGCGCAGGGCTACGTGGTCGCCTTCTCGAACCCGCGCGGGTCCTGCGGCTACGGAACGGACTGGGTGAAGTCGATCCACGGCCAGTGGGGACAGAAGGACTACGCCGACCTCATCGCCGTGACCAACTACCTGGCGCGCCAGCCGGACGTCGACGCCCGCCGCCTCGGCGTGCTCGGCGGCTCCTACGGCGGCTTCATGACCACCTGGATGCTCGGCCACAACCGCCGCTTCAAGGCAGGCGTGACGATGCGCCAGGCGGGCAACCGGCTGATCCAGTTCGGCGCGTCGGACTACAACGCCGGGGAGCGCCACAGCTTCGGCGGCGCCTGGCCCTGGCAGAAGCCGCTCGCCTACCTGAGACAGTCGCCGAACTTCCACGCCCACCGCATCCGGGCGCCGCTCTTGATCATCCACAACGAGAACGACCTGCGCTGTCCGATCGCGCAGGCCGACGAGCTGTTCACGATCCTGAAGGCCCTGGGCAAGACGACCGAGTACGTCCGCTTCGAGGGCGAGAGCCACGGCATGAGCCGCGGCGGCCGGCCGCAGAACCGCCGCGAACGCCTCGTGCGCATCACGGGCTGGTTCGCGCGCTACCTCTAGCTAGGGAGCTCTCACTCGGCTTCGATGGCCTCGACCCAGACCAGCTCGCAGGCGCCGTTGCCGGAGTCGGTGCGCGTCATCGAGCTGAGCCAGACACCGCGGTCGGGCCGCTCGGCCATCACGAGGAAGCCGCGCAGGGTGACCAGGTGCCCGACGCGCAGGCGGCCGAGCGCGGCGCGCACGGCGTCGTTGCCGGGGATGATGTGCATGTTGGCGCTGTTCGCCGCGATCTGATCGCGCGGGATGGGCAGATCGGCGGCCCGCCAGTAGTAGAAGCGGTTGCTCTGGTCGATGTCGATCGCGGCCAGCACGGCGCTGTCCGACATCGGGCCCCAACCGAGGGCGAGGTCGTAGGGCGCCAGCGCCGCCGCCTGGTCGAAACGATAGCGCTTCACGCCGAGCACGCGCGCCTGCAGGTCGAAGCGGGCCAGCGGCGTGATCTTGGCGCCGCCCTGGAAGTGCTGCCGGATGCCGTGCACGCCCGTCTGCGCCGGCAGCGCCGGCGCGAGCTGGCCCGGCGGGCGTTCGATCTCCCGGTGCGCCCACCAGTGGTAGCCCCAGGTGGCGACGAGCAGGACGAAGACGAGGCGCTTCCACATGGCGGCTGACCACTGCGCATTGCGCGCGCCCGGCGGCGCTGGGTGTGCCGAAGACCCCCCGCCCATCCGATCGGGGCGGCCGGGGTGCCCGCCCAACGCGGCTGCATGGCCCGTGCCGCCCGGCGGGGAATCCCTTGCTCGCCGCCCGGTGCTTGCGCAGAATACCGCCAGCCGCACCGGAAGGCCGCCATGGAGTGCTACAGGGAATTCCCGCGCAGCATCGGCCTGCTGACGACGCTCGCCTCCATCGTCTACGCGATGGCGGCGACGGCGCTGCTCCTGGACCTCGGCGTCTGGTTCACGCTCGGCTTCCTGCTGCTCTATCTCGCCGTCCACTACGTGCACTACCCGCGCAGCGCCTGCGTGAACTGCGCCTACTACGGACGCTACTGCATCTCGCTGAAGGGCAAGCTGGCGGCGCGACTCTACCGGCGCGGTCGCGAGGCGGACTTCTATCGCGGCATGAAGCGCGCGATGCGGGGCGTGCACCTCGTCTGGGCCTATCCCTTCCTCGTGCTCGTGCTCGCCCAGATTCGCGGCCGGCCGATCATCCTCAAGGATCTACTGCTCGCCGCCGTGCTCATCGTGTTGATGGTGATGCGCCAGCTCATGCGGCGCAGCCTCGGCTGCCGGGTCTGTCTGATGCGCGACAACTGCCCGAACGTCGACCCCGACCGCCGGCGTGGCGTCGAGGTCGTCGAGCACACGCCGGCGCCGCCGGGCCACTGAGGCCGCCGGCGGGAGGGCGCGCCGGGGAAGGACGGGGCAGAACCGGGCAGCACGCGCTCCGGCGCGGGACGCCGTCTTGATTCTGCCCCGCCGCTTCCCTATCCTTTATCCCCATGAAGACGACCCGCCTCTGCCTCGCCGCGCTCCTCCTCGCTGCGCTCGCCGCCGCCCCGCCGGCGGTCGCCGACATCACGGGCAGCACCATCGTCAAGGCCGAGCCCAGCGGCCCGCTCGCGCTCGGGCAGTATGTCAACCTCCGGCTGAAGGTCACGAACGCGAGCACGGACTTCAACTGGATCACGCGCATCGACCTGCGCTTTCCGCTCTGCTGCACCGTGGCGGGGATGAGCTACGACGACTCGCCCTCCAACGGGCACTGGGTCTTCGACATGTTCGGCGTCCCGGGGACGGACGTCTCCTACATCGACGGCGCCGGCGACGAGTGGGGCGAGATCCCGGGCGGGGACTACGGCTACCTGGACCTGCTCGTCAACGTGGGTGAGGACTGCCCGAGCTCGGAGCGGCTCTGGTACGATCTCTACGCCGACGGCTTCGGCGACCCGCCACACGAGCTGCTCAATCGCT
The DNA here is from genome assembly GCA_016873475.1 of bacterium. Classification (NCBI taxonomy): domain Bacteria; species bacterium. The sequence goes on from VGXI01000034.1 coordinate 21,217, forward strand.
GGACCATTCTCACCTTCGACGAGGTCGCCGTCGCGGGCACGAGCTGGTCGACGGTGAAGTCCCGCTACTGAGCGCTCGCCCGCGGCTCCCCGCGGGCGCCATCCCAGAACGCCGACGCCCGCAGGTTCGCGAAGAGCGGATCCGTGCGGAAGGCCTCCGGCTGCGCCAGGCCCTTGTCCAGGCAGAAGCGCGCCCAGCGCGCGGCGGCGGCGGGAGCATCGGCCATGCTGTGGCTGGCCGCGGCGAAGAAGGCGGCATTCTGGTAGGAAGGCTGCAGCGCGCAGACCGCTTCGAAGCCGCGGGCGGCCTCGGCGTAGCGGCCCAGGCGCGCGAGCGCCGTGGCGCGGTTGTTCTGCGTGGTCGGGTTCTCGGGGTTGATCGCCACCGCAGCGTCGAAGGCGACGAGCGCCTCCGCCATCATGCCCGCATCGGCGAGCAGACGTCCACGCAGCGAGTGCGCCCGGGCGTCGCGGGGGAACTGCTTGGCAAAGGTGTCCAGCGCGGCGTTGAAGGCGTCCAGGCGACCGAGATCGCGCAGGGTGAGCAGGCGATTGTACTGGAGGTCGGGGTCGCCCGGCCGCAGCGCCAGGGCTTGCTCGAAGATGGCCAGGGCCTCCGCGTGGCGGCCCGCCTCGCGGCGCTGCAGCCCCACGCGCGAGAGGCCCTCGGCGTCGGTGATCCGGCCCCCGGCGTAGGCCTCCTCGATCTGAGTGCCCA
>VGXI01000035.1 GCA_016873475.1 bacterium
CGCACGCCGTCTGCGTCGGGATGACCGGCTCGGGCAAGACGGGCCTGGGCATCGCGCTGCTCGAGGAGGCCGCCATCGACGGCGTGCCGGCCATCGTCATCGATCCCAAGGGCGACCTCGGCAACCTCTTGCTGGGCTTTCCCGCGCTCGCGCCGGCCGACTTCGCGCCCTGGGTAGACCCGGACGCGGCGCGGCGCAAGGGCGTCACTGTCGAGCAGCTCGCCGCCGAGACCGCCGCGACCTGGCGGCAGGGCCTGGCCGACTGGGGCCAAGACGGCGAGCGCATCGCGCGCCTGGCGGCCGCCGCCGAGCTGCGCCTCTACACGCCGGGCTCGGACGCCGGGCTGCCGATCTCGATCCTCGCCTCGCTGGCCGCGCCGGCGGGGGCGAGCGGCGAAGCCCTGCGCGATCAGGTGCGCGGCACCGTGAGTGCGCTGCTCGGCCTCGTCGGCGTCAGCGCCGATCCGCTCCAGGACCGCGAGCACATCCTGCTTGCGACGCTCCTCGAGCGCGCCTGGGCCGCGGGCGAGTCGCTCGGCATCGAGCGCCTGATCGGCCTCATCCAGACGCCGGGCCTGGAGCGCGTGGGCGTCTTCGACCTGGAGACCTTCTTCCCGGCCAAGGAGCGCTTCGCCCTGGCGATGGCCTTCAACGCGCTGCTCGCCTCGCCCTCCTTCGCGGCCTGGATGCAGGGCGAGCCGCTGGACCCGGCGCGACTCCTCACTGCGCCCGACGGCCCGCCGCGCCTGTCGATCTTCGCGATCGCGCACCTCGGCGACGCCGAGCGCATGGTCTTCGTCACGCTGCTGCTCGAGCAACTCCTCGCCTGGCAGCGGCGACAGGCCGGCACGGCGAGCCTGCGCGCCCTGCTCTACATCGACGAGCTCTTCGGCTACCTGCCGCCCGTGGCCGAGCCGCCGAGCAAGCGTCCCCTGCTCACCCTGCTCAAGCAGGCGCGGGCGGCGGGGCTGGGCATCGTGCTCTGCACGCAGAACCCGGTGGACCTGGACTACAAGGCCCTGTCGAATGCGGGCACCTGGTTCATCGGCAAGCTGCAGACCGAGCGCGACCGGGCGCGCCTGCTCGACGGCGTGGGCAGCGCGAGCGCGGGCGCCGCCGGCTGGGACCGCGCGCGCGCCGATCAGCTCATCGCGGGTCTCGCGGGCCGGCAGTTCCTGCTGCACAGCGTGCACGCGCAGGCGCCGCGGCTCTTCGCCTCGCGCTGGGCGCTCTCCTATCTCGCCGGGCCGCTGACCCGCGAGCAGATCCGTCGCCTGGTGCCAGCGCCGATCGCTGCGCCCGCCCCCGGGGGCGGGTCGGCCGCCGGGCCAGCTCCGGCGGCCGCGCCGAGCGCGGCGCCGAGCGCCGCCGCCCTCGCCAGCGCGCCGCCCGCCCTGCCGCCCGGCCGCAGCCAGTGCTTCCTGCCCCTGCGCGTGACGGCCCAGAGCGCCGCCCTCGCGCTGGGTCGCCGCGCGGGCGCGGCCGTGGACGAGGCCGCCGCCCGCCTCGTCTGGGAGCCGGGCCTGCTCGGCCTGGGCACCCTGAGCTTCGTCGACGCGCGGCGCGGCATCGACGAGCCGCGCCGCCTCGGCCTCCTGCTGCCGGCCGCGGCCCTCGAGCCCGTCGCCGACTGGACGGCCGCCCTGCCCGTCGCGCTCGGTGCGAGCGAGCTGGCCCTGGCGCCTCCCGCCGCGCCGGGCCTCTTCGCGCCCCTGCCCGCGCCGCTGGCGAAGGCGAGCTTCCTCAAGGCGCAGGCGCGCGCCTTCAAGGACCGCCTCGCGCGCGGCGAGCGCCTGGCCGTCTTCAGCTGCCCGGCGCTCAAGCTGGCCAGCGAGCCCGGCGAGGACGAGGCCGCCTTCCGCGCCCGCGTGCGGCAGGTGGCCCGCGAGCGCCGGGACGAGGAGGTGGCCAAGCTCGGCGAGAAGGCGAGCCTGGCGATCGGGCGCCTGCAGACTCGCCTCGAGCGCGAGGAGCGCGAGCTGGGCGAGGACCGCGCCGACTACGAGAGCCGCAAGCGCGAGGAGCTGCTCGCCGCGGGCGAGACCCTGGCCGGCATGCTCGGCCTTTTCGGGCGACGCAGCCGCAGTCTGTCCACCGCCGCCACGAAGCGCCGGCTGACGGGCCGCGCGCGCGAGGACATCGCCGAGTCCGAGGCCGAGATCGCCCGCCTGCGCGGCGAGATCGAGACCCTCGAGGCGAAGCTGAACGCGGACGCGGCGGCGATCGCCGCCCGCTGGGACGGCGCCCAGGCGGAGGTCCTCGCCCGCGAACTCGCGCCGCGCAAGAGCGAGCTCAGCGTCGACTGGCTGGAGCTGGCCTGGGCGCCGGTCTGGGACTTCGGCGCCGGCGGCCGCGTGCCCGCGTGGCAGGGGGAGGGCGGGGCATGACGGGTCCCCTCTCCTGGATCGAGGTCTCGCGCTCGGCGCTGCTCGCCAACTGGGAGCACTTCCGCGCCCAGGCCGGGCCCGAGCGCGTGCTGCTGCCCGTGCTCAAGGCCAACGCCTACGGCCACGGCCTGGAGCTGGTCGGCCGCTTGCTCGCCGAGGCCGGCCAGCAGTGGTTCGGCGTGCACACGGCCGAAGAGGCGCTGGCCCTCGCCGCCCTGCCCGCGCTGCGGGAGCCGAAGCTCCTCGTGCTCTCGGCCGTGCCGACGGAGACGATCGGCCGCCTCGCCGCCGCGGGCGCGCGGCTCACGCTGATCGACCGCGAGGGCCTCGCCGAGGCGGCGGGCGCGGCCGAAGCCGCCGGGATCGACCTGCCCGTGCACCTCAAGCTCGAGACGGGCGTCAACCGCCAGGGCATTCGCGCCGAGGAGCTGGAGGCGCTCGCCGCCGCGCTCGCGGCCAGCCCGCGTCTGGTGGTCGAGGGCCTGCACTCGCATTTCGCCAACATCGAGGATACTACCGACCACAGCTACGCCCGCGGGCAGATGGAGCGCTTCGCGGCGATGCGCGCGCGGCTGGCTGCGCTGGGCATCGTCCCGCGGCTCGCGCACGCCTCCTGCTCGGCGGCGGCGATCCTCTTCCCCGAGACGCACCACGACCTGCTGCGCGTGGGCATCAGCCTCTACGGCCACTGGCCGAGCCGCGAGACGCGGGTCAGCGCGCAGGCCGTCGGCCGCAATCGGCTGGATCTGCGCCCGGCGCTGAGCTGGAAGGCGCGCATCATCCAGGTCAAGCCCGTGGCGGCCGGCGCCTACGTCGGCTACGGCTGCACCTGGAAGGCGGAGACGGCGACGCGGCTGGGCGTCCTGCCGATCGGCTACTACGATGGCTACGACCGCAGTCTCGGCGGCGCGCACGCGCTGGTGCGCGGCCGGCGGGCGCCGGTGCGCGGCCGCGTGATGATGAACCTCACGCTGATCGACCTCACGCACATCCCCGAGGCAGCGCGGGGCGACGCGGCGGTGCTGATCGGTTCCGACGGAGAGGAGCGCGTGAGCGCGGAGCTGCTGGCCGAGGCGGCCGGCACGATCAACTACGAGATTCTCGCGCGTCTGGGCAGCCATTTGCCCCGAGTCGAAACGGCTTGACGTCCGCGCCGTCCTTGCGCGGCAAGCGCTCCAGCTCGCCGGTCAGGATCAGCCGCTCGAGCATGCGCTCGACGTCGCGCAGGTTGTGGATGGCGTGGTGCTCCAGCCCGCCCTCCTCGCAGCGCCGGCGCAACTCGCCGCGCGCGAAGACGAGGTCGGCGGCGGCGGCCGCGCAGACGTCCCGCCCCTTCTCGCCGACGAAGATGAGCGGCACGCCCGGCCGGCGGAAGCGCTTCAGGTGGTGCAGATTGCAGCTCGGGCAGTCCTGGCAGCCCAGCACGTTGAAGTAGGGAAAGCGCAGGCGGATCGTGAAGGGCTCGACGTCGATCTGATTCGCGAAGACCGGGATCCGCTCCAGGCCCTGCCGCCGCAGGATGGTCTCCACGATGCGGCCCATGCGCTGCGTGAAGACGCCGAACAGGATCTGCTGCTCGTCGACGAAGTCGTAGAAGTCGGGGAAGTAGCGCTCGACGGACTGCCGGCGGATGTAGTCGTCCACGGCGTCCATGTCGATGCTGGCGAAGGCGGCCGAGCTGCAGCCGCCCTCCCGCCAGTCGCGCCAGGCGCGCTCGGCCAGCGCGTTGGCCGGATGGTCGTCCTCCCGGACCGCGAGGACGCCGGTGTCGGCGTCGCAGAGGAGACTCGCCTTGTACATGCGACCGTCCGGGCGCCGCGCCCGGACGGCGCGGTCTACTGCTTCTGCGAGTTGTCGTCCCCGCGCTCGCCGCTCGTGGCGAACAGGGCGTTCAGATCGTGCTGGTCCTTGAGCAGGCCCAGCGTCTCCTGGAGCACGCGGTCCATGCCCAGCGTCGACTGGTAGGCCTCGGCGGCGCCGAACTGCTTGTAGAGGACCTCCCGGCGCAGGGCCATGCGGATGTAGCCCTCGTTGGCGCTGAAGTCCGCCGGCGCCACCGCGATCTCCTTGGCAGCCAGCCAGGCGCGGAAGCGCGCGAGTAACGCTGCGTCCACCTGGAAGTCGCGGTCCACCGAGTGCTCGGCCAGCAGCTCCACGGCGAAATTAAAGAACGCAGAGCGTCTCTCGAGGTCAAGAGCCTGGTCCGAGATTTCGTCCGCAGCGAGAACGATGTCCGGCATGATGCCGCCCCCGCCGCGCACGGGCCGCTGGAGCCGCAGCGTGGCGTAGAGCGGCAGCTGGCTCTCGATCGGGGACTCGGCCGGCGTCTCGAGCTGGGCCGTCTCGATCGCCTCCAGCTCGGCCTCGGTGACGATGCCATCGCCGTCCGTGTCGTAGTCGGGGCGCTCGTCGTTCTCGTCCTTGTGGATGCAGCGCCCGCTCGGCGTGTAGTACTTGGCCGTCGTCAGCTTCAGGGCCTCGGTCTCCGAGATCGAGAAGATGCTCTGCACGCTGCCCTTGCCATAGGAGTTGCGCCCGACGACGAGCCCGCGATCCCAGTCCTGGACCGCGCCGGCGACGATCTCGCTCGCCGAGGCGGAGTTCTCGTTGATCATCACCACGAGCGGGTAGTCGCCCGCGAAGCGCTCGTTGTCGCTGGCGTGGATCTCCTGCAGGCGCCGGCCGTCGCGGCCGCGCGTGCTGACGATGATCTGGCCCGGATCGAGGAAGAGGTCGCTGACGTCGCGGGCGCTCTCGAGCAGACCGCCCGGGTTGTTGCGCAGGTCGAGGATGAGACCCTCGATGCCCTGCGTCTCGAGGCTCGCGATCGCGGTCCGCAGCTCTTCGGCGGTGCGCTCGCCGAAGTTCACACAGCGGATGTAGCCGATGTCGCCCTCGAGCACGAAGTGGTAGGGCACGCTCTCGACGGGAATGATCGCCCGCGTGATGTGGTAGGGCAGGATCTCCTCGCTGCCGAAACGCTGAATGCCGATATCGACGACGCTGCCTTCCGGCCCGCGCAGCTTGTCGACGGCGTCCTGCACGTTCCAGCCCTTGGTGCTCTCGCCCTCGATCCGGACGATCTTGTCGCCGCCGCGGATCCCCAGGCGCGCGGCCGGCGTGCCCTCGATCGGGCTGATCACCGTCGGGTAGTCGTCCCGCACGCTGATGATGATGCCGAGGCCGCCGAACTCGCCCTTCGTCTTGACCAGCAGGTCCTCGAGCATCGCCTGGTCCATGTAAGCGCTGAAGGGGTCCAGCTTGTCGATCATCGCCTCGATGGCGGCGTCGACCAGCTCCTTGCTGTCCTCCTCCTCCACGTAGCTCTCGATGATCTTCTGGTAGACGCGGCTGAAGCGCTCGAGATTGCGCAGGGTCTCCGCGCGGTTGTTCGCGGCGGCACCGGTGGTCAGAAGGCCGGCCGCGAAGCTGGCGAGCGCGACGAGGACGACGATCAGTGTCTTCTTGTCGAGGAGGCGCACGGTGGCTCCCTGTGGGGTGAGGGGATGGTCTCCCTAAGATACGCACTCGCCGGAACGAGGGCAAAAGCCAGGCCGCTCTAGTCCGCCGCGGCCAGACGGTTCCGCAGCGCCGTCAAGGCCGCCGCCGCCACGGTCGCCGGCGGCTGGGCGGCGTCGAGCACCAGGATCCGCTCCGGCTCGCGGGCCGCCAGCTCGCGGTAGGCCGCGCGCACCCGCTCGTGGAAGGCCAGGGACTCCCGCTCGATGCGGTCGCCCCGGCTCCCGTCGGCCGCCGTCACGCCGGGCCCGCGAGCCAGGCCGCGCGCCGGATCCAGATCGAGGAAGAAGGTGAGCTGCGGCTGGCAGCCCTCGATCGCCTCCTGGTTCAGACGCACCACGCGCGCGAGCCCCAGCTCGCGGCCGCCGCCTTGGTAGGCGACGCTGGCGTCGGCAAAGCGGTCCGAGATGACCACCCCGCCCGCCGTCAGGTGCGGCCGGATGCGCTCCACCAGGTTCTGGCGCCGCGAGGCCAGGTAGAGGAAGAGCTCCGTCAGGGGGTCCATCGCCTGGTTCCCGGGATCGAGCAGGATGCCCCGCACGGCCTCCGCGATGGGCGGTCCGCCCGGTTCGCGCGTGACGAGGACCTCGTAGCCCGCCGAGTCCAGGAACTCCCGGATCTGCCCGAGCAGGGTGCTCTTGCCGCTCCCTTCGCCTCCCTCCAGGCTGATGAAGAGCCCACCGGGGATGCGTTTGGGCAAGTTCCGCGCCATGGCCGTCCTCAGCGGGAAGACCCGGCGGAGTCCGAGCGCGCGGACGCGGCGTCCAGCCGGGACGCGCGCCCCAGCACGTGGACGATGCGCTGCAGCGTCGTGACGTAGGTGAGCAGCGCGAGGGCGGCGATCACCCACTCGAGCAGCGTGAGCTCGCCCAGGCGCAGGGGCGCGAGCAGCAGCCCGAGGATGAGCAGCACCAGGCGCTCCGGCCGCTCGAGCAGGCCCACCTTGCAGTCGATGCCCAGGCCCTCCGCCCGGGCGCGCGTGTAGCTGGTCATGAGGGAGCCGGTGAGCGCCAGGAGCAAGAGGACCTGGAGGGCGAGGCGCGCGCGGTAGAGCGCGAGCAATCCCACGAAGACGGCGATCTCGGCCAGGCGATCGAGCACGGAGTCGAGGAAGGCTCCGTGGCGGCTGCTGCGCCCCGCGCGCCGCGCCATGCTGCCGTCGAGGACGTCGCAGAGCGCGCCGGCGAGGAGCAGAAGCGCCGCCGGCAGCAGGAGACCGCGGGCGACCAGGGCGCCGGCCCCGATCGAGAGCAGGAGTCCGATCACCGTCAGCGCGTCCGGACTCAGGCCCAGGCGCAGCGCGAGCGCGGCCACGGGATCGAGGGCGCGGCGGACCAGGCGCTGGGCCGAGGCCTTATCTATCGCCATAACTCCTCAATTCGTATGGGCTTACGACTCGAGGCAGGCTAGCACGGCCCGCGCTGGCTGTCAAGGCAGGCGCTCCGCCGGCAGGCGCGCGTCCTGCCCCCCCACCACCAGCACGAACTCGCCGCGCAGGCTGCGGCCGGCCAGCGCTGCCGCCAGGGCGGCCGCCGTACCCCGCCAGTACTCCTCGTGCAGCTTGCTGAGCTCGCGCGCCACCACGACCGGCCGCTCGGGCAGGAGCGCCGCCAGCTCGGCCAGGCTGCGGGCCAGCCGGTGGGGCGTCTCGTAGAAGACGGTGCTGCGGCTCTCCGTGGCCAGCGCGGCGAAGGCCGCTGCGCGCGCTCCCGGCTTGCGCGGCAGGTAGCCCTCGAAGACGAAGCGCTCGCAGGGCAGCCCGCTGGCCACGAGGGCCGGGATCAGCGCGGTCGGCCCGGGCAGAGCCTCGACGGCGTGGCCGGCCGCGAGCGCCGCGCGCACGGCGCGGAAGCCGGGGTCGCAGAGGCCGGGCGTGCCGGCGTCGCTGACCAGGGCCACGCGCTGCCCGGCCGCCAGCGCGGCGAGCAGGCGCGGTAGCTGCCGCTCCTCGTTGTGCTCGTGGAAGGAGAGGAAGCGGGCCTTCAGGCCGAGTCCGGACAGGAGCTGTCCCGTGTGCCGTGTGTCCTCGGCGGCGACGAGGTCGGCCTCGGCCAGAGCGCGCAGCGCGCGGGGCGAGAGGTCCTCGCGGTTGCCCACGGGCGTCGGCACGAGGACGAGCCGGCCGGCGGGCTCGCCGCTCATCCGCTGCCCCAGTCGCGGGGGTAGAGGAAGTCGTGGTCGGCGGTGCGCCGCGAGACCTTGGCGATCACGGGCAGGCGGCGCTTGAACTGCGAGCGGCGGATCATCTCGGTGACGCGGTCGACGAACGCGGCCTCCCAGCCGCGCGCGAGGAGCGCCTCGCGCTCCAGCCGCTCATCGAGCATCGCGTAGAGCAGCGGGTCGACCTGCTCGTAGCTGAAGCCCAGCTCGGCCTCGTCGCTCTGGCCGGCCCAGAGGTCCGCGCTCGGCGGCTTGTCGACGACGGCCGCCGGCAGGCCGAGGAAGCGGCTGAGCCCGCGCACCTGCGTCTTGAAGAGGTCGCCGATCGGATTGATGGCGCTCGCCAGGTCGCCGTAGGCGGTGCCGTAGCCGAGGAAGATCTCGCTCTTGTTGCTGGTGCCCAGCACCAGCGCGCCCTCGGCCGCCGAGCGGTCGTAGAGGATGCTCATCCGCTCGCGGGCCATCTTGTTGCCGCGGCGCAGGCTGCTCGCCTCTGGTTGACCCGCGAAGTAGGCGTCGACCATCGGCGTGATCTCCACCACCGCGAAGCGGATGCCCGTGTGCTCGACCATCAGCCGCGCGTGGGCCAGGCTCTCCGGGCTGCTCGTGCGGTAAGGCATCGCCAGGCCGAGCACCTGCTCGGGCCCCAGCGCTTCGGCCGCCAGCGCCGCGACGAGGCTCGAGTCGAGTCCGCCCGAGAGGCCGAGCACGCCGCGCGCGAGCCCCGTGCGCTGCACCTCGCTGCGGATGAACTGGACGAGGATCCGGCGCAGCAAGTCGTAGTCGAGTTCCGCCCAGGCGGCCGGCGGCCCCGGTGGCCCGCTCATCGCACCACACTCCCGGGCACTTGCGTCTCCGCGTCCGGATTGCCGGCCCGCCGGCGCAGGATGCGCTCGAGCGCGCGGAAGACGAGCTCGGGCCGCTCGTCGCGCAGGAGCGCGAAGTCGCGCCGGCGGCGCGCCACGGCCGCCAGGTCGAGCTCGGCGCTCACGAGCGCGGGCGCGTGCAGCGGCCCCGCCGCGACGAGGGTTCCCTCCGGACCGACGAGGCGGCTGCCGCCCCAGTAGCTGCTGCCGTCCTCGACCCCGCAGCGATTGCAGAACGCGATGAAGCCGGCGTACTGCCGCGCGTGGTGCCTGAGCAGGTCGTCCCAGAACTCGGCGTTGGCCGGCAGGCCGCCCGCCGCCGAGCCCTCGAGGCCGCGCAGGGGACTCGCGCTCGCGACGAGCAGGCCGAGGGCGCCGTCGAGGAAGGCGAGGTAGGGCATCGAGGGGTGCCAGAGGTCTTCGCAGATGAGGAGCGCGAGCCGCCCGAAGCGGGTGGGAAAGGCCTGCAGGCCGTCGCCGGCCGCGAAGAAGCGCTGCTCGTCGAACATGCCGTAGGTCGGCAGATAGGCCTTGCGGTGCAGGTGCAGCAGGCGGCCACCGCTCAGGTAGGCCAGGCTGTTGTGGCTGAGCAGGCCCTCGCCGCGCTCGACGAAGCCGAAGGCGAGATCGAGCGTGCGCGAGGCTTCGACGAGGGGCGCGAAGAAGGGATCCGGCCAGGGCCGGGCGATCTCGGGCACGAGGTCCTTGAGCAGGTAGCCCGTCAGGCTGAGTTCGGGGAAGAGCAGCAGGTCCAGCCGCTGCGCGCGCGCCGCCTCGATCGCCGCCAGGTGCAGGTCCAGGTTGCGGTCAGGCAGGCCCAGGGCGGGTTCGATCTGGGCCAGGCCGAGGCGAATGGTCACGCGTCCTCCCGGCGCCCGCGGGACCCTGGCGCGCGCCGGGCCCCAGGCGGGCGCCGCCAGTCTACGCCAAGCGATCCGCGGTCGCAAGGCAACGCGAGGCTTTGGTTTAGGGCCGGCCGCCCTTGATTTCGCCGCCGCCCTCCTGTACTCTCCCCGCGGCTGCCCGCCCGCCCCAGGGACACCGTTTCCCGTTTCAAGGAGCGCCATGAAACGCCTCGTCGCCTCGCTGTGCGCAGCCCTGCTGCTCGCCCTGGTCAAGCCGGCTCTCGCCTTCCAGGAGTATCCCAGTCTCGAGGTCGCGCCCTACGCGGGTTACCTGCTCTACGACGGCGACCTGACCACCTACACGAGCAACCTGGCCCTCGGCCTGCGGCTCGACCTGCGGACCTTCGCCCTGCTCGGCTTCCAGTTCCATTACGCGCGCTCGGCCAGCACCGCGGACTTCCCCGGCGTGGCCTTCGGCGAGGACGACTACGTGGAGCGCATCCAGCTCAACCTGACGCGGGACCTGCTGCTCAGCGGCGGCGTCTTCGTGTCCGGCTACGCGGGCGTCGGCTCCTTCAACCGCTACACCAAGGCGATCTACAACAACGATCCCAGCGTGCAGGCGGGCCTCGGCTTTCGCCGCAATCTCGTCGGTCCCTTCTACCTGCGCGGCGACCTCGGTTGGACGGGCGCCTTCCTGAAGGACCGCGACCCCGACTCCCCCTTCGCCGAGCGCAGCTTGACGCATCACCTCGATGCCGCGCTCACCTTCTCGGTGCTCTTCGACAACTGAGCCGCAAACGCCCGCGGGAGGGTCGTCGACCCTCCCGCGGGCGTCGAGCAGCGCTGCCGGCGGCGACTAGTGGCCGCCCTCCTGGCCATGGGCGCCCTGCGGGCTGGCGGCCGCAACCAGGTCCTTCAGCTCCTTGCTCACCTTGAAGATGGGGACGTTGCGCTCGGGCACAGGCACGGGGTCGCCCGTGCGTGGATTGCGGGCCATGCGCGACTTTCGCCGCTTCACCTTGAAGGTGCCGAAGCCACGGATCTCCAAGTGCTTGCCGGCGGCGAGGGCGTCGGAGATGGCCTGGAGGAATTGGTCCACGGAATCGGCCACGTCCTTCTTGGTGAGGCCGGTTTTCTGGACGATCTCCTCGACGATCTGGGCCTTGGTCATCGGGCGTCTCCTTCTCCTGGGGGCGGCAAGCTTTAACTCATTGACCACAGCCACATTAGAACAGCCGGTGGCGGGCTGTCAAGGGCGCCCCGGCCCCCGGCGCCCGCCGCCGGCGGGCGCTCCCTTTGCGGCCCGCCCCTCGCAGTTCGCACGGTCGCCCGGGCCGACGCCTCCAGCCGCCGGCCGCGGGGCTCCAGCCGCAACCTGCTGTCAGGTACCGTTTTCCCGCCCTGCACCGGGCATGCGATGGGCTGGTACATGCCTTGCTGCCCGGGCCCTCGGCTGCGGGGGACAACCTGACCTGCTTCCATTGACACGACCTCCCGTTTCCTCGCAGCCCTTTTCCCTTTTCCGCCTCAGCGCGCCCATCATGGAAGGATGCAAAGGAGTGGCAACGATGCACAGGATCCCGATGCTGCTGGCCGCGGTGGCGCTTCTCGCTCTGACGGCGAATGGCTGCAGCGACAGCGCCTCCACCTCCAGCGCCCCCGACGAGGACCTGACTCCGCCCACCGCGCCGGTCAACTTGAGCATCAGCGTCAAGGACGACCAGGTGACGGTGGCCTGGCGTGAGAACAGTGAGCTCGATCTCGCGGGCTACCGCGTCTACCGCACCGTCAACGAGCAGGACATGGCCCTGGCCGACACCAGCGACCACGCCCGCTTCGTGGACACCATCGAGCAGAGCGGCCTCTTCAATCTCGCCTACCGCATCAGCGCGCTGGACGAGAGCGGGAACGAGAGCGCGCTGTCGATCGCGGTGGAAGTGACTGTGGACACGGGTGAGCCGATCATCGCCTCGGGTCTGGACGACTAATCGATCGTCCTGCGCGCGGTCGGTCCGCCGGCCGCTCAGCGACCCCGCCCCTCGCCGGGCGGGGTTTCGCTTTCCGGGTGCAGGCGGAGTTCCGCGGCCACACGGGCCCGGTAGCGGGCCTGCAGCGCGCGCGTCACCGGTCCCGCCGCCGCGGGCAGAGGCTGGCCGTCCACGCTGGCGATCGGCAGGATCTCGATCGTGCTCGCCGTCAAGAAGGCTTCGCGGGCCGACAGCAGGGCGCTGGGCGGCAAGCTGTCCTCCCGGACCGCATAGTCGGCCTCGCGCGCGAGCGCCAGCACGAGGCCGCGGGTGATGCCCGCGAGGATGCCGCTCGCAAGCGCCGGCGTGCGCAACACGCCGGCAGCGTCGACGAGGAACAGGTTCGCCAGCGAGGCCTCCCCCAGCTCTCCTTGGTGATTCAGCATGATCACTTCGTAGCTCGCCGGGTCGCGCATCTCGAAACGAGCGAGCAGGGTGTTGAGCAGGTTGCCGCTCTTGATCGCCGGATCGAGCGCCCCGGGTAGGTTGCGCGGGCGCTGGGCGATCTCGACGGGAACGCCCAGCGCGTAGGCTGCGTCCGGCAGTGGACGCAGCGGCTCGGCGGTCATCACCAGTCGGGGCGGGCCGAGAGCTTCCGGGCGCGCCCGCAGATCGCCGGCGCCGCGCGTGATCGTGATGCGCACGCGACCGGCGTCGATGCGGTTGGCGGCCAGGAGGCGCGCGAGGCGGGCGGCCAGCTCGGCGGGCGGCCAGGGCAGCCGGAGATAGATCGCCGCGGCCGAACGGGCGAGGCGCTCGAGGTGGGCCGGTAGCTGGAAGGGGCGGCCGCCGTAGGCGCGCAGCGTCTCGTAGACGGCGTCGCCGTAGAGGAAGCCGCGATCGCTGACCGGTACGCAGGCCTCGGCGGCCGGTACGAGCCGGTCGTCGATCAGCACGAAGTCCGCGGCGGACACGGCGGGCCCTCGCTGGCGGGGATGGCGACGGAGACGCGATCAGGCGGGCTTGACTTCGACGGCCAGGGGGCCCTTGGGGCCTTCCTGAACCTCGAACTCCACGGCCTGGCCCTCGCTCAGCGAGCGGAAGCCATCGCCCTGGATCTGCGAGAAGTGCACGAAGACGTCGCCACCGCCGTCACGGGTGATGAAGCCGTAACCCTTGGCGCCGTCGAACCACTTCACCTTCCCGGTAACACGCAATGCAGACTCCCTTGCAGACGTTGCCGCCCTCCCCGCCCGCAAAGGAAAAGGCGGCCGGCTCAGGCTACAAGCTGGTAATAACATGCAGCAAGTTGCGGCGTCAAGGCAGCCTCGAACTGCCTCCGGCTTCCGCGTGGCGCCCCAGACGACCGCCTGCCTGCCTGGCACGCCATTTGACCCTGTGAGCTGGAATGAGCACCGAACTCGTCGAAAAACCGATGCCCCACGTCCAGTTGGGCGAGAATTACACGATGAAGCGCCCCCTGGCGACGGGCGGCGCCGCGCGCATCTTCCTGGCGCGCCAGAACTCCCTCGATCGCGACGTGGTCGTCAAGGTGCTGCGCCGACAGCTCTCCGCGCAGGAGGAGTTCCGGCGCCGCTTCGCCGAGGAGGCGCGTCTGCTCGCGCGGCTCGAGCACCCGAACATCGTGCAGGTGATCGACTTCGGCGAGCAGGACAGCTACTACTACTTCGTGATGGAGTACGTGCGCGGCGGCTCGCTGCGCGACCTGCTCGAGCGCGCCGAGAGCCTGCCCCTGGACGTCGCGCTCTCGATCGCCTACTTCACGGCGCGCGGTCTGGCCTACGTGCACGACCACCACGTCCTGCACCTGGACATCAAGCCGGCGAACATCCTGCTCAATCGCGAAGGCGCCGTGAAGGTGGCCGACTTCGGCCTCGCGCGGCTCGTCGACACCCAGCGCAGCAAGGGCAAGAGCGCCCACCCGGCGGGCACGCCGCTCTACATGTCGCCCGAGCAGGTGCAGGGCTCGCCGCTGGACGCGCGCAGCGACCTCTTCTCTTTCGGCATCGTGCTCTACCAGCTGCTCACCTCGCGCACGCCCTTCGCCGGCAACAGCAGCGACGAGGTCTTCCGCGAGATCCTCAACTGCCGCGTCGATCCGCCCTCGCGGCTGCGCGAGGACGTGCCCGTCTTCGTCGACAACCTGGTGATGACCTGCCTGCAGCGGGACCGCTCGCTGCGCTTCTCCCACGGCAACGCCCTGATCGCCGACCTGCACACGGTGCTGGAGAAGCTGGGCATCCACCACCCCGACGAGCGGGTCCAGCAGTACCTGAGCGACCCCAACCACTACCGGGTCGTCCTCAAGAAGGCCACGCTCGACGCCACGCGGCCACCCCTGCGCGCGCGCCTCAAGGCGCGCCTGCGCAAGCCGGTGACCGCCGTCGTGATGGGCGCCGGCCTGCTCGGGCTCGAGGCGCTGCTCCTCATGCAGATGCCCGTCCTCGGCGCGCAGGCCCAGCAGCTCTGGCAGCGCCTGCTCTCCCTCTTCGTGCCCGGCCGCTGAGGCGCCTAGCAGCCGGTCGCCCGGCCGGCGCGGATCGTCTCCAGGATGCGCAGGTAGCTCTCGTAACGGCGGAGATCGACCGCCCGCTCCTCGACCGCCGCGCGCAGGCGGCAGTCCGGCTCGTGGGAATGGCTGCAGTCCGGATAGCGGCAGCCGTCCAGGTAGGCCCGGAACTCCGGGAAGCAGGCCGCGAGCTCCAGCGGCGCGAGGCCCCAGAGGCCGAACTCGCGGACGCCGGGGCTGTCGGCCACCCAGCCGCCCTGCGCCAGCGGATGCAGCGCCGTGGCCGTGGTCGCGTGCCGGCCCTTGCCCGTGGCGGCGCTGATCTCCCGGACGCTGAGCTCCAGGCCCGGCTCGATGCGCCCGAGCAGACTGCTCTTGCCAACGCCGGAGGGGCCGAGGAAGAGGCTGACCCGCCCGCGCATCGCCTCGGCGAGGCGCTCGCAGCCTTCGCCGCTCTCGGCGCTGGTCATCAGCACTCCGTACCCGGCGCTCCGGTAGGGCAGCACCATCGCCAGGCGCTCGGCCAGGCCGCTGAGATCGCACTTGTTCAGGACGAGCACGCCCTCCAGGCCCTGGTGCGCGAGGGCGACGAGGAAGCGGTCCACCAGGCGCGCATTGAAGGCCGGCGCGGTAGCCGCCATGACGACGAAGACCCGATCCAGGTTCGCCATCAGGACCTGCTCCCGGCGCGCCCCAGCCGCCTCGGCGCGCGAGAGCTGACTCAGGCGGGGCAGCAGCTCCTCGATCACCCCCTCGCGCTCCGGGTGCGGCAGGCTGCCCGTCAGGCGCACGAGCACGCGGTCGCCGACGACGACGTTCCGCACCTGCCGCAGGCGCTGCTTGCGGATGCGGCCGCGCAGGCTGCAGGGCACGCGGTGCTCGCCGACGTCCACCAGGAAGCGCCCGCTCTCGGCCCGCAGGACGCGGCCCTCCAGGCGCTCCTCCTCCGGGCCGCGAGGGTCGAGCTTCACCATGCGCCGATCCTAGCAGAGCGCCGCAGGGGCGGAAAGTCCACCGGCCCCTCTTGTTAGCCGCCGCCCGATTTGCTAGCGTGTGCAGGGGTTCTCGGTCCCCACATCTGCATTGTCTTGCACGAGGTTGGCGATGCCGGAGTCCAGGGCCAAGGCGGCGCGCGGCCGCGTCGAGGAAGGTGGCGAGTCGATGAATCATCAGGAGCTGATCACGCTCTTCAGCGAGGAGCTCTTCATCGCAGATCTCAAGGCGCGCGATCGCGATGGCGCGCTGCAGGAGATGGTGGACCACGCCGCCAAGGCCGGCATCATTCGCGATCGCGACGTCATCCTCGGCATGCTCAAGAACCGCGAGAGCCTGGGCAGCACGGGACTGGGCCTGGGCGTCGCCTTCCCGCACGGCCGCTCGCTGGCCATCCCCTCGCTGATGGCGCTGTTCGCGCGCTCGCCCAAGGGCGTCGACTACGGCGCCATCGACGGCAAGCCCGTGCAGCTCTTCTTCATGTTCATTGCGCCGCCGGTCGAGAAGGAGAACCGCTACCTGCCTGCGCTCGGTCAGGTGGTCGAGATGATCCGCGACGAGCAGACCCGCCAGCGCTTGCTCGAGATCAAGAGCTTCCCGGAGTTCCGCTCGCTCATTCTGGGAGAGGACTAGTGCCCAGCCTCAACGAACAGCTCCTGCTCCTGGTCGCGCTCCAGGACCTCGACACGATGATCCGCGAAGCCGAGGACAAGGTGCACGCGGACAAGCTCCAGGCGATGGGCTTCCCGCTCGAAGGCGTCGATGATCTGCGGCGCGCCCGCAAGGAGCTGGCCGAGAGCATCGAGCGGCCGCTGCTGACCCGCTACGAGCGCATCCTCGGCCGCCTGGGGCGGGCCGTCGTCCCCATCACCGGCGACGTCTGCCTGGGTTGTTTCGCAATCATCCCAACGAGTTACACGTCCGCCGAGAACCGCGACCGCATCCTCCAGTGCGAGAACTGCGGCCGGATCTTCTACTGGCCGCGGGGCACTTGACACCCTACGGGGCTTCTGGTAGCGTATAGCTTTCTCTCACCCTCCTGCGGGGGCCTCAGCATTCGCCGAGCTCCTGCAGGTTTTTATTTGGGGCCAACCCGCTCAGTCGCCCGCGCCCCAGTCGCTGGGCGGCGCGATGAGGGCCGCGCGCAGCAGCGTCCCCGCCGCCAGTTCTCCCGTTCCCGCCGGCAGGATCAGGAAGGCGTTCGCCGCCGCGAGGCTGCTCAGCACGTGGCTCCCGTGCGGCGGGATCGGCTCGGCCCGCCAGCCCGCCTCCGTCCAGCGCAGCGCGGCGCGCAGGAAGACCTGCCGGTCGGGCCGGCCGCGTGCCGGCGATTGCAGGCGAGCGCTCACCGTCGCCGGCTCCGGCGCCGGATCTCCGGCCAGCCGTCGCAGTGCCGGCAGGACGTAGTACCAGAGGGTCATGAAGGCGGAGACCGGATTGCCCGGCAGCCCGAAGACGGGCCGCCCGCGCCAGAGGAGGAAGGCGAGCGGCTTGCCCGGCTGCTGCCGCACCCGGTGGAAGACCCACTCGGCGCCGAGTTCGACGAGCAGGCGCCCGACGGCGTCGTGCCGGCCCATCGAGACACCGCCGGTGGTGACGAGCAGCTCGCTGGTGTCCAGGGCCGCCGCGAGCAGCGCGCGCAGGCGCCCGGGATCGTCCGGCGCGATGCCCAGGTCGCGGGCGGGGAAGCCGCTCTCGGCGAGCAGCGCCAGCGCGGCCGGCCCGTTGCTATTGCGGATCCGGCCGGGACCGGGCCGCTCCCCGAGCGGCGCCAGTTCGTCGCCGGTCGCCAGCACGCCGACGCGCGGCAGGCGCCAGACCGGTGCGCGCGCAAAGCCCTGGGCGGCGAGTAGGGCGACAGCCGCCGGGCCCAGCCGCGTGCCCGCGGCGAGCAGGGGCGCTCCGGCGCGCAGGTCCTCGCCGGCAGGGCGCAGGTTGCTGCCTGTCGCCTCGAGATCGGCCAGGAAGCGCACTCCCACCGGGGTCTCCTCGGTCCGCTCGACGGGGATCACGCCCCCGCAGCCGGGCGGGACCGCCGCCCCGGTCATGATGCGCAGCGCACTCCCCGGCGGCCAGGCGAGATCGGGATCGCCGCCCGCCGCGATCTCCCCCGCCAGGGGCAGCAGGCGCGGCGCCGCCGCGCTCGCCCCCGCGACATCGACAGCGCGCACGGCGTAGCCGTCCATGGCGCTGCTGGTGAAGGCGGGCAGGTCCTCGCGGGCGAGCAGATCGGCCGCCAGCCGCCGCCCCAGCGCCCGGGCCAGGGACAGGCGCTGGACGCGCGGCGCGGGCAGCGCCGCCGTCACCAGCGCCTTCGCCTCCGCCACGCCGATGTCCCGCGGCGCCGTCATGCCGCCCGCCAGTCGCCGCTCGCGCCGCCCGACTTCTCGAGCAGGCGGATCGGCCCGATCACGATGCCCTTCTCGACGGCCTTGAGCATGTCGTAGGCGGTCAGGGCCGCCACGCTGGCCGCGGTGAGCGCCTCCATCTCGACGCCCGTGCGGCCGCGGCAGCGGGCGCGCGCCCGGATGACGAGCACGCGCGTCTCGGCCTCGAGGCTGAAGTCGACCGCCACCGTGTCCAGGCCCAGCGGATGGCAGAGCGGGATCAACTCGGCCGTCCGCTTGGCGGCCGCGATGCCGGCGATGCGCGCCACGGCGAGCACGTCGCCCTTGGCCGCCCGGTTCTCGACGAGGGCGCTCCAGGCCGCCGGCCCCAGGCTGAGCCGCGCCTCGGCGAGCGCTTGCCGCTGCGTGGCCGGCTTGTCGCCGACGTCCACCATGCGCGCCTCGCCGCCCGGGCCCGTGTGCGAAAGTTCTCCCATACTGCCGTCTCCACCGTGAATCGGTACGCGGGATGCAATCCCCCCCCCGGCGGCTGCGGGCGCCCCGAGCGGGGGGCCCCGCCGGCGCCACCGGAAGGACGCAGAGGGTAGCACGCGCCGCGACGGGAAGCGATGCCTCCGCCGCCGGCGCCGACCACGGACGGCAGGATGGACGCGGGCAAGGGCTTGTTGCCGATCCTCGAACGGAACGCAGAGGCGATCCAGGAGGCCGTGGCGCGCCGTTTCCGCAATTCCGGACGCTGCGCCTTCGACCAGTTCGATTTCGAGGGCCTGCGCACCCTCGCCTGGCGCCACATCGACCCCATCCTGCAGTCGCTGCGCTACGAGGACGACTTCCTCTTCACCTTCTTCCTCGACTATGCCAGCGAGCGCAACGCCGAGCAGGGCCTGCCGATCGAGGACAGCCTGCTCACCCTGAACATGGTCAGCGAATCGCTCTGGGAGCTGACCGTGGCCGAAAGTCCGCCCGCCGAGCTGGCGGACAACCTGTCGCGGCTGGTCTCCATCCTCGGCAAGGGCAAGGACGGCATCGCTGCCAACTACATGACCCAGCGCGACCAAGCCCTCGACGAGCTGCGCCGTTCCAACGAGAAGCTGCTGGAGAGCACGAAACGCAAGCTGGAGTTCCTCGCCAAGGTCAGCCACGAGCTGAAGACGCCGCTCACCAGCGTCATCGCCTACTCGGAGCAGCTCGAGGACGAGAGCCTGCCGCTGGCCATCCGCACCGAGTTCGGCCACGTCGTCCACGAGCAGAGCAGCAAGCTGATGCAGCTGATCGAGGACCTGATGGAGCTCAGCCGCATCGAGACCGACCACACGCGGCTGAACCTGAGCTGGTCAGACCCGGCGGCCGTCATCCACGAGGCGATCGGCACCGTCAAGGCGCGCGCGGACAAGAAGCAGGTGCGCCTCGAGCTGGATCCGCTGCCGGTGTTGCCGCGCGTCTTCATGGATCCCTTCCGCATCCAGCAGGTGCTCTGGAATCTGCTCACGAACGGGGTCAAGTACAACGAGGCCGGCGGCCGCGTGCGCGTGAGCGCCTGGGTGCAGGGCGAGGAGCTCCGCGTCAGCGTGAGCGACAACGGCATCGGCATCAAGCCCGAGAATCAGCAGGCGATCTTCGAGAGCTTCCATCAGACGCACGAAGCCCTGGCCATGCTGGAAGGCGGCGTCGGGCTCGGCCTCGACATCGCCCGCCACTACCTGCATCTCCACGGCGGGCGGATCGCCGTCGAGAGCGTCTACGGCGAGGGCTCCACCTTCAGCTTCTGGATCCCCCTCGCCGGCCCGCCCGGCGCGACCGCTGAGCCCGCCGAACCGGAACCGCCGCTGGCGGCCACGGCGCCGAGCCAGCTGCCGGACCACACGCCCAGCGCGCCCGGAGCCTAGGCCCTCCCGCATTGACGCCGGTCGCCGGCCGCGTACACTGTAGGCGCACTCTCGCTGGGCGGAGGTCGCCGTGTCGCTGGCCGTGCTGGTCGTCAATCCGGGCTCCACCAGCACCAGGCTGGCGCTCTGGAGCGAAGCCGGTTGCCTGCAGCAGGAGGAGCTGGCGCACAGTGCGGCCGACATCGCCGGCTGCCAGCGCATTGCCGACCAGCTGCCCGCGCGCCTCGCCGCCGTGCGCGGCTTCCTGGCCGATGCGGGCGAGCCGGCCTTCGCCGCCGTCGTCGGGCGCGGCGGCCCGCTGCGTCCCCTCGAGGGCGGCACCTACCGCATCGACGCGGCGATGGTCGCCGATCTCGCCCGGGCGCGCTACGGCGAGCACGCCAGCCTGCTCGGTGGACTCATCGCCCGCGAGCTGGCGGCGACGCGCGGCTTGCCGGCTTTCGTCGTCGACCCCGTCTCGGTGGACGAGCTCGACCCCGTCGCCCGCCTGAGCGGCGTGCCCGAGATCGAGCGCCTGGCTCGCAGCCACGCGCTCAGCCTCAAGGCCGTCAGCCGCCTGGCTGCGGCCGAGCTGGGGCGCCCGCTGGCGGAGACCCGATTCGCCGCCGCCCACCTCGGCGGCGGCATCAGCGTCGCCGCCCTGCGCGGCGGGCGCATCGTGGACGTCAACGATGCGCTGCTCGGCATGGGCCCCTTCACCCCCTACCGCGCCGGCGCCCTGCCGCTGCGCGGCGTCCTTGACCTGGCGTTCAGCCCGAATGCTACCAGGGGCCAAGTGGAGCAGAAGCTGCGCGCCGAGAGCGGTCTCTACGCCTACCTCGGCACCGGCAATCTCCTCGAGATCGAAGCCCGCATCGCCGCCGGCGACACGCGCGCCGCGGCCGTTGTCGAGGCGATGGCCTACCAGATCGCCAAGGAGCTGGGCGCCGTCGCCGCCGCGCTCGCGCTGCGCCTGGACGGCGTGATCCTCACCGGGGGCATGAGCCGGAGCGAGCTGCTCGTCGGTCGCCTGCGCGAGCGCGTGGGTGCCCTGGGGCGCTTCTTCATCTACCCCGGCGAGCGCGAGATGGAAGCGCTCGCCCTCGGCGCCCTGCGGGTACTGCGCGGCCAAGAGATGCCGCGCGTCTACGACCCGGCCGGCGCCCCGGCGGAGCAGCGCTCATGATCCGCGACTTCGATCGCCTGCTGGCGAAGGTGGCCGGTGCGCCTTCCAAGCGCGTGGCGGTGGCGGGGGCGGCCGCGGAGCCCGTGCTCGAGGCCCTGGCGGCCGCGACGGCCAGCGAGCTGGTGGAGCCCCTGCTGATCGGCGACGCCGCGGCCATCCGCCGGCGCGCGGAGCGCCTGGGCTTCGACATCGGGCCCTTCACGCTGCTCGACGAGCCGGGCGACGACACGGCGCTCAGCGCCCGCGCCGTCGCCGAGGTGCGCGCGGGGCGCGCCGCCCTGCTGATGAAGGGAAGCGTCGCCACCGAGGCCCTGCTCAAGGCCGTGCTCGAGAAGGAGGGCGGCCTGCGCGTGGGGCGGGTACTGAGCCACGTCGCCGTGGTCGAGCTGCCCAGCTACCCGCGCCTGATGCTGCACACCGACGGCGGGATCAACATCCACCAGGACCTGCGGACGCGCAAGGACATCCTCACCAACGCGGTCGAGCTGGCGCGCTGCCTGGAGAACGACCACCCGCACGTCGCCTGCATGGCCCTGGTGGAGAAGGAGAACCCGAAGCTGCCCGAAACGCTCGACATGAGTGAGCTGATGCGCTGGGCGGGCGGCGGGCCGCTGGGCAACCTGATCATCGAGGGGCCGCTGGCGATCGACGTCGCGCTCAGCCGCGAGGCCGCCGAACTGAAGGGGATTCCGAGCCGCGTCGCCGGCCGGGCGGACATCTTCCTCGGCCCGAACATCAGCGCGGTGAACTTCGTCGTCAAGAGCCTGATCCTGCTGGCCGGCGCCCGGGTCGCGGGGCTCGTGCTCGGCGCCGCGGCGCCCATCGTGCTGCTCTCCCGCAGCGACAGCGCCGAGATCAAGCTCCTCAGCCTGGCGCTCGGCTCCCTGCACGACGAGCAGGAGATCGCCAGCCGCCGGCACCGGCCCTTCTTCGGCTAGCGCCGCCGGCAGGAGCGCCGCCATACTCGCCGCCGTTGCCCCTGCGAACCGCGAGCGCCACGGCTGCCGCCCCTGCGCCCTGTGGGCGGCCATTGACGCCGCAGCCGCCCGGACTATCTTCTTGAGGGAACCGGATTCACCGGTCCGATTTGCCGCCTGCCGCGGAGGATTGCGATGGACGCCTCCCCCAAGCCGCTGGAAAAAGTGCGCTACCTGCTGTCGGGCAACGAGGCAGTGGCCCTG
>VGXI01000036.1 GCA_016873475.1 bacterium
GGGGCGAACGCCGCGGCCGGCCGCTTCCGGCGCGGCCGACCGCTTCCGGCGCGGCGAGGTCGCCGGTGAGCGCAGCGCGGTCGCCCTGAGCGCGATTCGCGGCGGACTGCGCTTCCGGGAAGTGGGGGGCCTCGACTGGCCTTTCCTGGCGGTGCTCGGCGCGCTCTCGCTGACCTGTATCATCCTGATCGGAAGGGCCGCGACATGAGGGCGTGGCTGAGGTCCGGCGCCATCATCATGCTGGGAGTGCTCCTGGCCGGCTGCGCCGTGCAGCAATCACAGCCGCTTCTGGCGCTGGACGCCCCGAGCGGGGTCAGGGACGCGATCTCAGGGTCGTCGCGCTCGCGGTCGGCGAGCGGCTCCGGTGGCGGACGCGGGAGGGCGCGAGCGGCGAGGGCGCCCTGATCGCCGTGACCGCCGACAGCCTGGTGCTGGACGCCCGCCCCGACTCGGCCTGGAACAGCAAGCCGCGGGAAGTCCGCCTCGCCCTGGCCGACCTCAGCGAGCTCTCGCACCGAGACCCCCCGGACCGGGCGTTACCTGAGAGCGGCCGTCGGCATTCCCCTGATCGCGGCGAGCCTCACGCTGATCGTCATCGTCATTGCCCTGGACCATCGTTCGCCCTGGGTGTTCTGAGCCGCGCGCAGGCCCTTGCACTCCCAGACCGCATGTCGCATCCTCCCGTCTTCTCAGGCGGCGCGAGGCAGGATGGGCGAGTTCTACGCACTCGGCGCGGCCCTGGTCTGGGCCTTTGCCGTGATCCTCTTCAAGCGCTCGGGCGAGACGGTCTCGCCCTTCGCGCTTCTACGCACTCGGCGCGGCCCTGGTCTGGGCCTTTGCCGTGATCCTCTTCAAGCGCTCGGGCGAGACGGTCTCGCCCTTCGCGCTGAACCTGTTCCGCGTGGGGATCTCGCTCGTGGTCTTCCTGCCCCTGGTCGCGCTCAGTGGCCAGCCCTGGCTGCCCGACCTGCCCGCGGGCGACTACCTGCGACTCGCCGCGAGCGGCATCCTCGGCATCGCGATCTCGGACACTTTCTTCCACCGGGCGCTGAACCGGCTGGGTGCCGGGCTGACGGCCATCGTGGACGCCACCTACTCGCCCTTCATCGTCACCTTTGCCTTCCTGCTGCTCGGCGAGCGGCTGAGCGTCTGGCAGCTCCTCGGCATGCTGCTGGTGATCTCGGCGGTGGTGCTCGCGTCCTATCACCACTCCCGCGCGCACCTGAGCCGGCGCCAGCTCGTCGCCGGCGTCGCCTACGGACTGACGGCGATGGGCACGGTGGGCCTGGCCATCGTCATCGCCAAGCCGGCGCTCGAGCGCAGCCCGGTGATCTGGGCCACCACGCTGCGGCAGGTGGCGACGCTCGCCGTCATGCTGCCGGCGGCGCTACTGCACCCGCAGCGGCGGCGCTTGCTCGGCGTGTTCAAGCCCGCGGCCAACTGGCGCTTCAGCCTGCCGGGCACGCTGCTCGGCTCCTGCCTGGCGCTTCTGCTCTGGATCGCTGGCATGAAGTACACGAAGGCGGGGGCGGCGGCCATCCTCAACCAGACGAGCACCATCTTCGTGCTCATTCTGGCCACGCTCTTCCTGCGCGAGCGCTTCACCTGGGTGAAGCTCGCCGCCGCTCTGCTCGCCATCGGCGGCATCCTGCTGGTGACGCAGGGCTAGTCGCGCGCCCACGACCGGTGTGGACTTGGCGATCGGCGCCCTCATCGGCCGGCGCTTGCGCTCGCTTGCCTGCGCTACCCGGTGCTCGGCAAGGCCGCCAATTGCAGGGCGGCGGCAAGGCCCGCGCCGCTGTCGTGCAGCAGACGGTGGCAGGCCGCGCAGAGCGTGATCAGGTTCGCCGCGCTGTTGCGGCCGCCCCGCCGGCGTGGCTCGCGGTGATGCACCTCGAGGAAGCGCGTGGCCCGGCAGCCCGGCGCCTGGCAGCGATGGCCATCGCGCGCGAGCACTTGCCGGCGCATTGCCGGGGGAATCGAGGCTCGGTTGGGCTTGCCGTCCCGCTGCTCGCGGCAGTCGCAGGCAGCCTGCGCGGCCACTGCTGGCGCCAGGGCGCGCCCGTCGGGCAGGCGCGCCGCGCCGCACTCCTCGCAGCGGTAGATCACGACCTCGTAGGGCGGCTCGTTTTGTACACGTGTACACTCGGACTCGGCCAGCGCGACAAAGGCGGCCAGCAGCAGTTCCTCCTTCGCCTCGGCGTGCCCCTGCTTGCGCAGCCGCTCGACGATGGCCAGCCAGCGGGCGTGCTGCTCCGGCTCGAGCGTGAAGCTGACCTGAGCCTTCGGCGCGGGCGTGGGGATCGCCGCGGGGGCCGGCGGCAGCAGCACGCCCTGCCCGGACTCCTCCTCCGCCTCGCGGCGACTCTCGCGAATCCGTACTTCGAGCTGACGTGCGCTGCTCGTCTTCGCGATGGCGATCCACTGGCCTTCGGAGCGCGGCGTGGCGACCGCCGCCACGCTGCGCGCCTTGGTCCAGGGCATCTCGCCGGCCTCGACCGAGGCGCGCAGCTGGGGCAGGCTATCGAGCGACTCGGCGAGCCGGATGAACTGGTAGGTCTTCGCCTGCCCGAAGCCGAGTACGGCCTCGGCGTAGGCATGAATACTGGCGTAGCCGCAGTCGCGGTAGAGGCGGCGGCGCATCAGCTCGGCGAACCAGAGCACGGCGTTCTGCTCGGCGCGTCGCAACTCGGCGACGGCCGCGCGCAGGCGGGCATCCACCCCAGCGGCGGGGAGATTCGGCACGAATTCGGACATGGAGAGACCTCGGCAGAACGAGGTCGCGGGAGGTTGGGAGGCTCACAATATACTATGAAAATCCCCAGCGTCAAGTGCGTCGCCAAGGAAGACCGACGCCGCGAGCCGGCGCGCGGCGTCGCCGCTTGTGCGCAGGCTTCTTGATGGATCAGGGCTAGCCGCGCGACTGGATCCCGAGCCCGGCCACGATCAGCGCGAGGCCGACCAGGGTGCCCGCGTGGATCGGCTCGCCGGCCACCCGCGCGATGAAGACCAGCGACAGGAAGGGCGCGATGAAGATGAGGTTCGCCACGCGCGCCGCGCTCTCGGCCAGGCGCAGGGCGGTGAGCCACAGCACGAAGGTGACGCCCATCTCGATCGTGCCCACGTTTTCGATGAAGATCAGCGACAGGAAGGGCGCGATGAAGATGAGGTTCGCCACGCGCGCCGCGCTCTCGGCCAGGCGCAGGGCGGTGAGCCACAGCACGAAGGTGACGCCCATCTCGATCGTGCCCACGTAGAGCGCGCCCCAGAGGCCGCGCCAGTCGGCGGGGGCGAGGCCGTCCGTCAGCGCGCAGATGAGCCAGATCGCGGGCAGCCCGCCCGCGAAGTTGAGCAGGAGGCTGGCCACCGGCGGCAGCGCGCCGCGCGCGTTGCCGATCCAGTAGAGCGCCCAGAGCAGCGTGGAGCCGAGCGCGAGCGCCACGCCGAGCGCGTCGGCCGAGCCGCCCTCGCCCTGGCGCGAGATCACCAGCACGCCAGCGTAGGCCACGAGCCCCGCCGCGAGCAGGCGCGGGCGGAAGCGCTGGCCGAGCAGCGGGATCGAGAGCAGGCCCAGCGTCAGTGCCCAGGTGTAGTTGAGCGGCTGGGCGACCTGCGCGGGCAGGCGGTCGTAGGCGGCGAAGAGCACGAAGTAGTAGGCGGCCGGGTTGAGCAGGCCGAGCAAGAGCCCGCGCAGGATCGCCGCGCGCGGCGCCGCCCGCAGCGCCGCCGCCTCGCCGCGCGCGAAGAGCAACCCGATCAGGATCACCAGCGCCACCGCCGCCGACCAGGCGAGGAGCTGCGCGGGAGTGAGCGCGCGCAGGCTGAGCTTGAAGGCCGTCGCCACGGTGGACCAGAGCAGCACCGTCGCAAGGCCGAAGAGCGTGGCGCGGCGCTGGGCCTGCATCAGTCCTTGCCGGCCTTGCGCGCCGTGATCGCCGCGCGCGCCCGCTCGACGCTCTCGGCCGGGCTCACCTTCACATGCGCGTCGACGATGCGGCCCTCGGCGTCGATCAGCCAGTGCGAGCGGATCACGCCCATGTACTTCTTGCCGTACATGGACTTCTCGCCCCAGGCGCCGAGGGCCTCGAGCAGCGCGTGCTCGGGGTCGGAGAGGAAGTCGAAGGGGAAGCCCTCCTTCGCCTTCCAGCGGGCGAGGGTCGCGGGCGCGTCGGGACTGAGGCCCAGCACCTTGACGCCGCGGGCCGCGAAGGCGCGCGCCTCGTCCTTCATCCCCTTGGCCTGCACGGAGCAGCCGCTGGTCGCAGCCTTGGGGAAGGCGAAGAGCAGCCAGGACGAGCCGCGCAGGCTCGTGTGCTTGACGGTCTCGCCGTCCTGGTTCTTCAGGTTGAAGGCGGGCAGCTTGGCGGCAGCCATGCGGACTCCTTGCGCGGAGCTAGGGCTTGGCGGCCTCGGCGGGAGCGAGCAGCAGCTCGGGATCGACGAGCTGACCCTGCGCGCTCACCCCGAGGTGCAGGTGCGGGCCGGTCACGCGGCCGGTCGCACCTGTGCGGGCGATGATCTCGCCGCGCGCCACGCGCTGGCCGGGCTGCACGGCGATGTCGGACAGGTGGAAGTAGAGCGTGAAGAGCCCGTCCCCGTGATCGAGGTAGACCGAGTTGCCGGCGTAGAAGTGCTCCTCGGCGAGGGTGACCTGGCCGTCCGCGCAGGCCGCCACCGGCGTACCGTCCGCGGCCTTGAGGTCGAGGCCGCTGTGCGGACTCTTCGCCTCGCCGTTGAAGAAGCGGCGCAGGCCGAAGTCGCTGCTCGGCTCGCCGGCGACGGGCCGGCCGAGGGGCAGCGGCCAGTCCGCGGCGGGGCTCACCCGCGCCAGCGTCTCGCGGACCCGCAGGCGCTCGCGCTCGGCCCGCGCGCTGTCGGCGGGCGAGAGCTGGCTGTACTTGCTCTCGACCGTGAGGTGCTGCTCGGGGTAGGCGCGGGGCTCGCGCCGGATCTCGCGCACCATGAGCATCTCGGCGCCGCTGCGCCACTCGCGCACGCGCAGCGTGTGTCGATCGCCCGCGAGGCGCTCGCGCATGCCCAGCCCGAGCACGAGCCGGGCGACGCGCGCCTTGGCGGTCGTCGCAAGCGGTGGCCGCAGCGTCGCGCCCAGCCACTCGACGTGCAGGGAGTCCGTGTCGAGCGCCGTGCGCAGCGTGAGGACGAAGGCGGTTCCCTCGGGTACCGCCTCCGGGCAATCGATGGCGAGCGCCCGCGCGCGCGGCGGCGCGAGGGTGGCGAGCAGGACGAGGGTCAGGGCGGCACGCAGCGGGCGCGGCATCGGGTCCTCCGGGCGCTGCCGCCAGGATAGCGGCCGCGCCGCGCGCGGGCAAGCGGACTAGTCGCCGACCCGGGTGCGGCGGGCGCTGCCGCCAGGATAGCGGCTGCGCCGCGCGCGGGCAAGCGGACTAGTCGCCGACCCGGGTGCGGGCGTAGAGCTGGACGGGCTCGAGCAGGGCGTCGCTGAGGCCGAAGACCCAGACGGCCGTGTTGCCCTCGACGCGGTCGGCGTTGGTCTCGCCGATGGGCCCGGGCAGCGTGAGCCGGAGCTCGAGATCCGTCGCCGCGACGAGGTCCAGCCCCGGCAGGCGCTCGGCGACGCGCTGGTCGCCCTCCTCGCCGCCGCCGCGCAGCACACCGTCGAGGCGCTCGGCGATGGCGTCCGCCGCGGCGCTCGGCGCGACGCGCGCGACGATCCCTCGCGCCTGCTCGGCGAGGGCAGTGAGGAAGGTCTCGTAGGCTGGCTCGCCGGCGTCCTCCTGCTCGAGGGCGATGTAGCGCAGCGCGGCGCCGGCGAGCAGGCCGCGCAGCTCGGCGCGCGCCAGCGGGTCGAGCGCGGGGTAGTCGGCGGCGAGGGCCGCCTCGCCCAGTTCACCGAGGATCCCGGCGGCGGCGGGCAGGATGCCCTGCCACTCGAAGCGCTCGCGGTAGCTGAGGCTGCGGCCGCCGTCGACGGGGGTCAGCTCAACCTCCACCGCGTTCGCGAAGAGCACGCCGCTCGCCGCGGTGCCGGGCCGGCCGGGGATGGCGATCTCGCCGCTGAGGCCGCTCCAGTCGGCGGGCGCGGCCAGGCTGCGCTCGCGGCGGAAGACGAGCCGCTGCGGCTCGTCCGCGCGCTCGACGCGCTGCCAGCCCGCGGCTTCGCTGAGCGCGAAGCCCTCGCGGAAGTGGGAGAGGGCGGCCTCGGGCGTGGGGCCGGGCGCGTCGCAGGCGAGCTCGGTGACGCGGCGGCCGCCGCCGTCGGCGTCCAGCGTGACCTCGATCGTGTAGTGCTGACAGCCGGCGCAGGCCGCGAGCAGGCAGGCAAGCAGCATGGCGAACGGGCGTGACATCGTCCACACCTCCGCGCAATGGCCCCGCAGGGTTGGGGCGAGCATAGCGCGGAAACGTCCGCCGGTTAAGCCCGCAATTCAAGGCGATCTCTGGACCGAAGCGGGTTCAGGGGATGTCCCTGCCGTAGACCGCCCCTAGCGGTCCGCGCGAGCTGCCTGGGTCCACCTTGTACAGGATCTCCAGCGACTGGTTGAACCGCAAGTCCATGCAGACCTGATAGTAGTGTATGTACATCTGCGCACCCTGGTGATAATACGTGCTGATCGGGAAATAACGCAACGCGATCTCATGCCCCGGCACCCCGTCGACGATGACCTGGACGATCGGGCCTTCGTAGTAGCCATTGTCCGAGTAGTAGGATGTGAGCTGATAGAGCTCGCCGGAACCCTGCAGGCTCACGAAGCTCTCGAAGGTTTCGGACTCCGTCCAGGTCCAGGTGCCGCCGTGGTGCTCCAAGGTCTGCGCCGGCAGCAGGGCGCTGCGCAGCTCGGCGAGGTGGTAGCCGTCGAGCTTGTCGGCGTTCAGATTCGCCGCGAGGCTGCCGTTGCTGACGGGCACCTGACCGGCGGCGTTGCCGGCGTGGTAGCCGTCGAGCTGGTCCGCGTTCAGATTCGTCGCCAGGCTGCCCCCGTTGCTGACGGGCACCTGACCGGCGGCGTTGCCGGCGTGGTAGCCGTCGAGCTGGTCGGCGTCGATCGCGTCGTCCGCCGTGCCGTGAATGGCCCCGGTCACGCGCAGGTCGCCGGCGACGTCGAGGGCATAGCCCGGGTTCGCGGTCTGCACGCCGACCCTCCCCTCGTCATCGATGATGAAGGGCGTCGGGTCCCCGGCCTCGTCGTCGACGCGGAAGGCCGTCTCGGCGGCCGTCTGCTGGACGTGCAGCTTGGCCTGCGGGCTGGCGGTGCCGACGCCGACCTTGCCCGGCACGTGGGAGATGTCGTTGCCGGCGATCGTCCAGTCGCTGTCGGTGACCACGGCGGGGTTCTGCCAGCTGCCGACGCCAGTGGCGTCGGAGGTCAGCACCTTCCCTGAGCCCTGGCTGCCGTCGACGAGGCGCAGGCCGCCCGCAACCTGCAGGCGCTGGCTGGGCGCCGTCGTGCCGATGCCGACCTTGCCGTCGCTGCGAATCGCCATCAGGGTGTCGGTGCCGACGACCCGGTAGAGGTCGTTGCCGTTGCGCGTCCAGGTGGCGGCACTGCTGACGCTGTAGTCCACGTAGCTCATCGTGGCGGCGTCCTGGGCGGAATTCGGATTCTGGAGGTTGCGCAGGAGATGTCCCGTCGCGTCGAGCGAGCCGAAGAGCGTGACCTGTCCGCCGCTGCCGATGCGCAGGCGCTCGGCGGCCGGGGATGTCCCGTCACAGGTGGAAAGGCTGATGTAGCCGGGCACGAAGAGCGGGCCGGGCGTGTCGGCGGCGAGGAAGGCGATGCTGCCCGCGAGGCCCTCCTGGTTGCTCGCATTGACGCCGACGCCCTCGACGAGCCCGAGGGTGTCGCCGAGCTGGACGCTGAGGTCCTGGCCCAGAGCACTGCCGCGGCTCTTGGCGAGGCGCAGGACGGCGGAGGCGTTGGGGTTGTTCGCATAGCCCTTGATCCGTTCGCGCGCGGCGCTGCCGACTCGCTGTAGATCGAGAGGCGATTGCGGCGAGGAGGTGCCGATGCCGACGCGTCCCGTCAGTCGGTAGATGTCGCCACCGCTGATCACCCAGTCGCCGTCGTCGCCGCCGCCGCCGAGGCCGGCCGCCACCCACTGGCCGCCGCTGTAGCTGAGCACCTGGCCATCGGTCGGGGCCGGCACGCTCACGTCGCTCAGGGCGTCGAGCGCGTGCGTGTGGTTGGCACCGGCGAAGCTCTCGTTGCTCAGGCCATCGAGCCGGTCGGCGTTGAGGCTGTAAGGCGCGGCCGCCAGCGCGATGCGGGGCGTCAACTCGGCCCCGCCGCCGACGGCAACGCCCAGCCAGTAGAGGCTCGCGAAGTCCAGGCCCAGCGGCGTGAGGCTGCCCAGGAGGGCGTTGAACACGCCATCGACGACGGCGAGCGTCTGCGTCTCGATCCACAGCGCCGTGCCGCCGCTGGCCGCGCTGTAGAGCTTGAAGGTGAGCGCGTAGTCGCCGTCGGCCACGATCGTGCCGCCGGCCTCGCGCAGGATGCCCTGGTAGCTGATCGTCTGGGGGACGGCCGCCCGCGCGGCCGCCGACCCAGCGAGCAGGACGAGGAGACTGAGTGTGATCGCTCTGCGCATTGCGTGATCCTCCTTCGGGTGTGCGCTGGGAAGCGCTCTCTCTGCCATGGCGTTCACGCTGGCCGCGTGCTCCTGGGTTGGCCCTCACGGCGATGCAGGGCGCCACAACTCCCGCGACCCAGGAGCGGCGCCGGGGACTGCGGATCGGCATCGGATGAGGGGGTAGGGGTGGGCATGTCCCGCCCACCTAGAGACTGCAGCTGCGGCGATGCAGGGCGCCACAACTCCCGCGACCCAGGAGCGGCGCCGGGGACTGCGGATCGGCATCGGATGAGGGGGTAGGGGTGGGCATGTCCCGCCCACCTAGAGACTGCAGCTGCGCGAGGGCCGACTGTAGGGAACGCACCTCGGTATTGGGGCGATCGCTAGCGATGATCGCTCGCCTCGCGAAGAACGTGACCACGTCCCAGCCCATCGGCCTCACCTGGGGTCCCGGCCCGCGCTTCAGTGCAGCTTGAGTGTATCACGCGGTCACCCGCGAGGAAACAGGCGGCCCAGCCGTCGGCGCTGGCACCGACAGATTGCGCACGTGAGACATGGCGTGAGCGAGCGGAGGCCGCCGCGAAAATGCCCGGCGGCGAAGCCGCCGGGCATTCTCGCCCTAGCCGCAGTCAGGAGCTCCCCGAGATGGGCCTCGCTGCCCCGACTGAGCGTGGCATCTGGACATCTGAGCATCGGCCGGGATCGCAAGGATCGGCCGGGATCGCAAGGGCTAGGTCGACCGCGCCGCATCGCCACGCAACGTCGAACCGCACCATCGGAGCTTGTCACGATTGGCAGGCGCACGCCGCGCAACTCAATGGCCGGCTTCTATGGCAGTTTGCGTCAGGGCAGAGCTCCTCTCCGCCTGGTGACCGATGTCTCTGTCCGGAGGCAATCCGAAGGCCTCCGCATTCAGGTAGCGTCCCCGCTCCTTGTCGGCCTTCAGCTCCTCGACCGGGATGCGGTGGGCGTTGGCATAGGCGTCCTTGCGAATGCCCGTCACCATCCAGGAAACCTCCAGGCCCACTGTCCCTCCAGCCACCCGGAAGCGGTTACCTTGGACTTTCTCGGCGACGTAGACGGGTGCGAAGCCGCCGATGCAGGTAAGCTGGTAGCGGAAGTCGCGATTGAGCGCCTCGAACCACGCGGGCAGTTCGACCCAAGCGGAGCCGTCTTCACCGAGCAGGATGTTGCCGTTATACACGTTCATCATGTCGGGGCTCTCGACGAAGGAGTGGCTGAGGGTCTTGTTCTCGGGATCCAGCGGGTGATCGATCTTGAAGGATCCGGCGCTCTTGCTCAGGGTGCCCGCCACGTGGACGTTGCCCCAGAAGTAGCCCGCGTAGCTGATCCCATAGGGCCCCGGGGCGTAGCCGTAGATGGAGTAGTTGTACTCCCCGCCTTCGGCACGGCCGTAGACTGCGTAGCGGTTGCCCGTACCCGTGGGATTGAAGACGTGCCCGTAGACGCCGTAGTACGGCCCACTGCCAATGCCGCCGACCGGGTAGACGGTTCCGCGAACGCCGATGGAGCCGCCCTCGAACCAACCTCCCCAGCCGTAGGCGTCGTAGGGTTTCGAAAGCCCCTGAACAGCTACCTCATCCGCGGCAACGCCTCCATACAGGCGCTTGGCCCAGAAGAGATCGTCGGAGCCCTCGATGAGAAGCGGTCGATCGGGGTAGAGTGTGCCGATGCCCACACGCCCGCCCACGTAGGCGTTGCTGGGGGTGTAGAGACCCCAGTGGTTGTAGTTCG
This sequence comes from bacterium, assembly GCA_016873475.1. Classification (NCBI taxonomy): domain Bacteria; species bacterium. Next base: position 10,309 of record VGXI01000036.1, read on the forward strand.
TGTCCTGGTACCCGAGGGCGCCCCAAACGCTCACGTTCTCGTTGCCGCCCAGCACGCCGGCGGTGTGCGGATTGTCGAAGTACACGCTCACGTTCTCGTTGCCGCCCAGCACGCCGGCGGTGTGCGGATTGTCGAAGTACGTGTAACCCGCGACGCCGAAGCTGTAGGGGTCGCCCCAGTTGTTCCAGCCCGTCACCGCGTTGTTCGTCTGCCAATAGCCGTAGCCGGTCCCCGGGTTGTTCAGCGCGGAGTCACGGAGCCCGTAGAGCGCGGCGCGGGCGTCCGAGCCATTGTCGTAGTCGTTGAGCTGGGCGTAGACGCCGCCCTGCTGGGCAGGCGCAGCGCCGTAGACCTGCAGCCTGGCCGCGGTGGCGTCTCGGCCGGCGCGGGCTTCGGCCTGGGCATCTCCTGCTGGCAGGCGCGCGGGCACGGTGCCGATGCCGACCTTGCCCAGATTCCGGTACAGGTTGTCCCCGCTCGCCGTCCACTGGCCGTCGGGCGCTGGATTCTGCCAGGTGCCCGCGCCGCTCGCATCCGAGGTCAGCACCTTGCCAGCGCCGCCGCCCGGTGGCAGTTTGAAGCCGCCCAGTGTGGCTGTGCCGCCGAGGTATGCGTTGTAGGGGGTGTAGATGCCCCAGGATGCCTCGGAGGCATCCGCGTAGGCCAGGGACCCCCAGGTGCCGCTGTACTGGTCGCAGCCAAGGACGCCGCCCGTGTACGGCGAGTCGAACCAGGTGTAGCCAGCGATGCCAAAAGTATAGGAGTCGCCATAGATGTTCCGACCGGTGATCGCATTGTTGGTCTGGTGAAGCAAGTATCCCGCCCCGGGGTTGCCTAACCCGGAGGCACGCTCAGCGTAAACCGCGGCGCGTTCGTCCGAGACGTTGTCGGACTCGTTGAGCCGGGCGTACACGCCTCCCTCCTGGCCGGGAGTCGCCGCGAACACCTGCAGCTTGGCGACGGTGGCGTCCCGGCCCTGGCGCTCGGCGTTCTCTGGATCCGTACGCGTTCTAGCCGGGGCACTGCCGATGCCGACCTTGCCCGCGAGGTGGTAGATGTCGTCGCCGCTGATCACCCAGTCGCCGTCGTTGCCGGCGGCGGGGGTTTGCGCCACCCAGGCGCCGGCGCTGTAGGTCAGCACCTGCCCGGTTGAAGGTGTGGGCACGCTCACATCGCTCAGGTTGTCCAGGGTGTGCGAGTGCGTCGAGGTCGAGAAGGCCTCGCTACTGAGGCCGTCGAGGCGATCGGCGTTGAGGCCGTAGGGCGCGGCGGTCAGCGCGATGCGTGGCATCAGCTCTGGATTGGCGCCCACCGCCACGCCCAGCCAGCAGGGGCTGCTGAAGTCGAGCGTGAACGCCGTGACGCTGCCGAGGCTGGCGTTGAAGACACCGTCGGCGACGGGGAGGGTCTGACTCTCGGTCCACAGGGCGCTGCCGCCGCTGGCGACACTGTAGAGCCTGAAGGTGAGGGTGTAGTTGCCGTCGGCGACGATGGTGCCGGCGGCGTCGCGCAGGATGCCCTGGTAGCTGATCCTCTGCGGGACGGCCGCCATCGTACTCGCCGCCAAGACCAGCACGAGCACGAACCAGAGAGCGGATGCGCTTTTCATCGGATGGTTCTCCTCCCGGTGCGTGCAGCAGGGGGAGTCCGACCGATGTGCAGCCAGTCCCCCGGAGCTGCTTGGTGCCGGCGACGCTCTCACCTCCCATGCCGGCGTCACAGCTCCGAGCATCGAACGGCGTTGCAGAGGATATCACAGTGTTGACAGATTCTTAGCGATTCCGACCCGACATCCACATATGTGAAACAAATAGCGCGTCCGTGTCGCAATTGAGATACCGGGCAGGAGGTCTCGCCTCCTCGACAACAATGAGGCCCGACGACAACGCCGCCGGGCCCATGATGCCGTTGGTCTGGCAGGCGTCGTCCTAGTGGCCGCCTTCGCCGGTCGCTCTCCTCACGTCCAGGTTCTTGCGATGCTGATAATCGACGCTCATGTTCTCCGGCAGGCCGAAGGCCTCCGCGTTCAGGTAGAGGCCGCGGTCCTTGCGGTGCGCGTTGGCGTAGGCGTCCTGGCGGATGCCCGTCACCTGCCACGAGACTTCCAGGCCCGCCGCGCCACCTGCAACCTTGAAGCGACTGTCCGTCATCTTCTCGGCAACGTAGAGGTTCGGGCCAGGCGCGCCGATCGCTGTGAGCTGGTAGCGGAAGTCGCGGTTGAGCGCCTCGAACCAGTCTGGCATCTCTACCCAGGCACTGCCATCAGGCCCAAGCACGAGGTTGCCGTTGTAGACGTTCATCATGTCCGGGCTCTCGACGAAGGAATGGCTGAGCGTCCTGTTGGCGGGATCGAGCGGATGGTCGATCTTGAAGGATCCAGCAGATTTGTAAAGCGTACCCGCCACGTAGACGTTGCCGTTGAAGTAGCCGGCGTACTGACTGGTGCCGCTGTAGGCTTCGCCGTAGACGCCAATGTTCATTCCGGCGCCGTTGGCATAGCCGTAGACGCCGAAGTTGTACCCACCGGTGCCGCCGTTGGCGATGCCTTGCACGCCATAGAAGGAGCCGGTTCCGGTGGGGAAGACGAGGCCTTCGACGCCGTGATGGCCGCCCTCGAAGCGGCCGCCAATGCCGTAGAAAGGCGCCGGCACCGAGTAGCCTTCGACGCCCACGTAGTCCTGCATGCCGACGAAGGTGACCTTGCCCAGGATGGCGCTGCCCGCAGGATTGTCGACTTCGAGCGCCCGAGCGGGCGCAGTGGTGCCGATGCCGACAGGTCCCGCCAGATAGCCCCGACTGGGCGTGTAGAGGCCCCAGCCCGTGTAGGATGCGTCCTGATAGCCCAACGCTCCCCAGACACTGCTGCTTTGATTGCAGCCCAGCACGCCGCCCGTGTAGGGGGTGTCGAAGTAAGTGTAACCCGCGACGCCGAAGCTGTAGTTGTCTCCCCAGCTGTTCCAGCCCGTGATGGCGTTGTTGGTCTGATAGATGGCATAGCCCGAGCCGGGATTGGCGAGACCTGAACTGCGGGTGCCAAAGATGGCGGCTCTGGCGTCGCTGGCGTTGTCACTGTCGATGAACTCGACATAGGCGCCTCCCTCCTGGGCAGGCGTCGAGGCGTGGACCTGGAGCTTGGAATGGTAGGCATCCCTGGACTGTCGATCATCCGCCCTTCCTGCGGGCAGCACCTTCTTGTACGGCGCCGTGCCGATGCCAACTTTGCCCGAATAGCGGTAGATATTGTCGCCTTCGATCGTCCAGTCACCGTCGTTGCCGGCGGCGGGGGTCATGGCCTGCCATTCGCCCGCTCCCTCGTTGAAGGTGGGCTCGTTGAAGGTGAGCACTTGTCCGCTGATCGCGCCGGCCACACCGACATCGCTGAGTGCATCGAGGCTGTGCATGTGCGTTGAGGCCGCGAAGCCTTCGCTACTGAGGCCATCCAGGCGATCCGCGTTGAGGCTGTAGGGTCCGGCCGCCAGCGCGATGCGCGGCGTCAACTCGGCCGCGCCGCCCACGGCCACCCCCAGCCAGTAGGGATTGCTGAAGTCCAGCGCAAGCGCGCTGACGCTGCCTAGGCTGGCATTGAAGACGCCATCGGCCACGGCGAGGGTCTGCGTCTCGGTCCACAGGGCGGCGCCGCCCGCGGGCACCGAGTAGAGCCTGAAGGTGAGGTTGTAGTTGCCGTCGACCACGATGGTGCCACCGGCCGTGCGCAGGATGCCCTGGTAGCTGATGGTCTGGGGGATGGCGGCCGGCGCCGCCATGGCCCAGAGCAGCAGAGGGACGAAGCAAAGTGTCAAAGCCTGTCTCATGGTGGTGCTCTCCTTGGTGAATGGGCGGCGAAGTCCCGACAGGGGAGTCCGCATCCGTCTGGCGCGCCCCGCGAGAGGGGCGCGCCAGCGGACCCGGGTGCGACTACTTGAGCAAGGTCAGCTTGCTCGTGTCGACGCCGTCCGCAGCCTCCAGGCGCGCAAAGTACACGCCCGAGGACACCGGCTGACCCGCCGCGTCGCGGCCGTCCCAGCGTGCGCTGTGCTGGCCCGCCTCCTGGTGGCCGCTGGCGAGCGTCACCACGCAGCGGCCGGCCACGTCGTAGACCGCCAGGCGCGCCTCGCCGGCCGCGGCCAGCGCGTAGCGGATCTCCGTCTTCGGGTTGAAGGGGTTGGGCAGCGCGGCGAGCAGGGCGCTCCGCGCGGGCGCCGGGCCTTCGCCGGCCGCCGTGAGGTCACCGCTCAGGCCCCAGATTTCCACGTCATCGATGTTCCAGCCGCTGTAGAGCCAGCTGCCGTCCGTCGTCCCCATCGTCCAGCGCAGGTAGACCGCTGGTTGACCATCGGCGATGGCGGAGATGTCGTAGTCGAGGTACTGCCAGCTGTTGTCGGTGATCTCGCTGCCGTTGGTCCAGACCTGCGTCCAGCTCGTGCCGTTCGTGCTTGCCCCCGCGCAGGTAGGCGTGGTCGTAGGCCGGCTGCTCGACGTTGAGCCAGCGGCGGAACTTCACCCGCGTCGCGCTGAACGCGGAGCAGTCGAAGGGCGTGCTGGTGAGATGGTACTCGGGCATGTTGTTCGTGTAATCGCCGTTCAGGTTGTAGCCATAGACGTTCGTGCCCGTGTATCCGTTGTTGGGATCGGCGAAGCCGTGGGCGGAGCCACCCTGGCCGGTTGGATCGCCCCAAGCCCACTGACCCTGGGTGGTCCAGCCCGGGTTCGTGTCCATGTTCACGCTGTACTGGAGCGTGGGCACGCCGACCTGGAGGCTCACGGGACGGGTCGTGTCCCCGTCGTGGTTCGTCGTGGTGGTTCGTCGTGTTCGTGAACTGCACGGTCGCGCTGTGCAGCCCCTGCGGCAGGCCATTGGCGGCGCTGTTGATGCTGACCGTCACCTGCGCCGTGGCGCCGGGGTTCAGAGCGCCGCTGCCGCCGGCGATCGACACCCAGGCCGCGTCGTCGGTGACCTGGAAGCTGAAGGCCGTCTCGCCGGCGTTTTCGATCGTGTAGACCTGACTCGCGGGTGAGAAGGGCCCGCCCTGGTCGCCGCTCGCGGCGAGACCCGTGCCGGGCGTCACTTGCATACCGGTGGCGTAGGGGTCGTAGGTGTCCAGCGTGACGGCGCCGGTGTTCAACGGGTCGAGGTAGCTGCTCAGACCGTGCGTCCAGGACACCGAGAAACGGCCGTACCAGTCGGAGGTCTGGCTGCTGCAGGAGGCGTAGCCGCCGTGCAGCTGGCCGACGACGTGGTGGTTCGGGCTGAAGAGCGGCGAGCCGGAGGAGCCGGGTTCGGTGGTGCCGAGATCCCAGTCCGTGATGCGGATGTGCGTGCCGTCGCCAGGGATCGCTGTGCCCAGGTAGCTCGTCGTGCTCGTCGGATCGTACTCGAAGCTGATGCTCTTCTCGTCGGTGCTCGGATGGTGAATGGCGACGGCGCTCGCGGGATCGGCGCTCGACTTGTCCCAACCGGCGTAGGTGACTCCCCAGGCCGGGTTCGGCAGTTCGTCCAGCTCGACGAGCGTGAAGTCGGAGGCCGAGTAGGAGGCGCGGAAGAAGGAGCCCGTCTGGTTCTGGGCCAGCGAGCCGCCGCCGTGCTGGCCGCAGGTGGGGCTCTCGAAGTTCCAGTAAACGACCAGCGAGGCGGCGTTGCCCGTGTTGATGCCGCAGTGGTTGGCGGTCATGAAGTAGGGCCGCGCATCCTGCGCGGTGTTGTTCACCATGAAGCCCGTGCAGAAGGTGCTGCCGCCCGTCGAGATCACGCCGATGGCCGGGATCTCGCTGCGCCAGTCGTCGCCCTCGGGGCAGACGACATCCACGTTGCAGGCGCCCGAGCGATCGCGGCCGAGCAGCTCGCCGAAACCGCGGTAGCCGACGTTCACGGAGCCAAGCATCAGCTCGACGCGATCCGCCGCCTTGACCGGCACGGTCAGCTCGATGACGAGCGCGTCGCCCATCACGACGGGCGTCCACAGCTCGCCGTGCGCGGCGTTGTCGGCCGCGGTGAAGGCGCGCGTGCCGTCGCTGAAGTCGGCGGCGTAGACGATGAGCTGCGCGGCCTCTGGCAGCGCGAAGCGCGTGAAGCCGAGGTTCAGCGAGAGTGCGCCGGGCGACGCGACGCGCAGGCGCCAGACCTGGTTGCCGCCGGGGATGGTCTCCCAGGTGCCCGCGCTCGCGGGGCTCAGCTCGACCGGGAAGGGAATGGCGAAGCGGGGCGGCAGGCCCTCGGCCTCGCGGTCCTCGTCCTCGAGGCGAGCGAGCGCGGCGTCGACGACCGGCGCGCGGTAGAGCTCGACGCTTTCGAGTGCGGCGAGCGGCTGGGTCTGAGCGCTGGGGGTGGCGAGCAGCGCTCCGGCGGCGAGCGTGGGCAGGCAGGCCAGGGCGAGCAAGGCCAGCCCGAGCATGGGTCTGAGCAGGCGCATGGTCCTCTCCGTTTGCAAAAGGGTCGCGTGTCGAGCGAGTGGTACAGGCCACGCCTTCGCGGCGCGGCAATTCGGATAATATCATACCACAGTTCCGCTGATATGCCCAGTTTTTCCCTTGCGAGCACTCCCGCGATGCCCGAAAATCAAAGCCCCGCTTTCCCCTCGGAGGTGCCCCATGCGCCACGCTGCGCTCATCCTTGCTCTGCTCGCTCTCGCTCTGCCTGCCGCCGCCGACACCCAGCGCATCGAACTCGCCGCCGGCGCGCTCGATCTCGCGGCGGGTGTTACCCCGCCCGCCGATCCCGGGCTGCGCGCACTGCCCCTCGATCCCGACGAGGCGACGCACTGGATCGTCCACTGGCGCACGGCGCTCACCCCGGCGCTCAAGGACGAACTGCGCGCCTTGGGCGCCGAGCTGCTCGGCTACCTGCCTGCGCAGGCCCAGCTCGTGCGGATGACCGGCGCCCAGGCCGAGGCCGCGCGCAAGCTCGCGGCGGTGGACTTCGTCGGCCAGTGGCAGCCGGCCTATGCGCTGAGCCCGACCATCGGCCAGCGCGTCTGGCGCGACCCCGCGCGCGCGGCCGACGGCCGGCTCTTCCTCAGCGTCGAGCTCTTTCGCGGCAGCGACGCCGAAGAGGTCGCCGCGGCCGCAGGCAAGCTGGGCGCGGAGGTGCTCGCCGTGATCGCTGACGCCGCGGCGCCGCGCCTCGAACTCGTGCTGCCGCCCGCGCAGCTCCATGCGCTGGCCCGCCAGGCCGGCGTGCAGTGGATCGAGGACGCGCCAGAGAACGCGGACCGCAACAACAACGTCGTCTGGATCGTGCAGACGGCGGTCAGCGGCAACGAGGCGCTCTGGGACCGCGGCCTGCACGGCGAGAACCAGGTGCTCAGCCACATCGACAGCGGCATGGCCGAGTCGAGCTGCTACTTCAACGATCCGGACGGCGACCCCGTCGGCCCCAGCCACCGCAAGGTGCTCTACCAGACGGGCGGCACGAGCACGCACGGCACGCACACCGCGGGCACGGCGGTGGGCAACCAGACGCCGGTGACGGGCTCGACCAATGCCAACGGCGTCGCCTACGAGGCGAAGATGGCGATCAGCGTCTACAACGTGGGCGGCTTCAGCATGTACACGACGCTGGTCACGCACCACGGCTACAGCGCGCGGGTGTCGACGAACTCCTGGGGCGACGACGGCACGACGGCCTACACCGCGCTCTGCCGCGACATCGATCGCTACAGCCACGACTACGAGGAGGGGATGGTGGCCTTCGCGGTCACCAATCTCTCGACGCTGAAGACGCCCGAGAACGCGAAGAACGTGCTCGCGGTGGGCGCGACCAGCAACCCGAACTTCGAGAGCCACGCCTCGGGCGGCACGGGTCCCACGGCCGACGGCCGCCGCAAGCCGGAGATCTACGCGCCCGGCTGCAACAACGTGTCGGCTTCGACCTCATCGTGCGGCACGACCAGCCTCTGCGGCACCTCGATGGCCTGCCCGGGCATTGCGGGCTCGGCCCTGCTCGCGCGGCAGTACTACACGGAGGGCTTATACCCGAGCGGCAGCTCGACGCCGGCCGACGCCTTCACGCCCTCGGGCGCGCTGCTGCGCGCGACCTTGATCAACGCCGCCGACGACATGTCGGGCGTGGCGGGCTAAAACGCCGCCGACGACATGTCGGGCGTGGCGGGCTATCCCTCCAACCGCGAGGGCTGGGGGCATCTCGTGCTCGACGAGGCGCTGCACTTCACGGGCGAGGCGCGCGGCCTCTGGCTCGTCGATGTACGCAACGCGGACGGCCTCCAGACCGGCCAGAGCGTGGACTATCCGCTCACGGTGAACAGCAGCGCGCAGGAGCTGGCCGTGACGCTGGTCTTCACCGATCCGCCGGCCGTGGCCGGCGCGGCGGCGCCCATCATCAACAACCTGGACCTCGAGCTGATCGCGCCGGACGCGACGAGCTACCGGGGCAACGTCTTCGCCTCGGGCTTCAGCGCGCCGGGCGGCAGCTTCGATCTGCTGAATACGGTCGAGCGCGTGCTGCTCGCAAGCCCGGCCTCGGGCCAGTGGACCCTGCGCGTGCGCGGCACCAACGTGCCCGAGGGCCCGCAGGGCTTTGCCGTGGTGGTGAACGGCGACGTCACCGGCTCGCTCACCGCGGTGCCCGGCGAGGAGACGCCGCTCGCTTCGCTGCCGCGCCTGGCCGCGCCCGTGCCCAACCCCTTCAACCCGAAGACGACGCTGCGCTTCTCGCTGCCCGCGGCGGGCCCGGCGCGCCTGGCGATCTACGACCTCAGCGGCCGCCGCCTGGTGACCCTGGTCGACGAGCGCCTCGAGGCCGGCGAGCACGCGGTCGAGTGGGAGGGCCGCGACGCGGCGGGCACGCCGCTGGCGAGCGGCGTCTACCTCGCGCGCTTCGAGGCGGCGGGAGTAGAGGACATGAGGAAGCTTACGCTACTCAAATAGGTCGCTCGCTCGTTCCCTCTCGCGCCCGAAACAACGGGCGCGACCCGGGAACGAGCTCGCTTGCACAGGAAAGGGGGAGCCGGCCGGCTCCCCCTTCTTGCCACGTGGCAAGTCCCGCAGCCGCCACGCAGTCGGCGACGCCGGAGTGCTCCGGCCAGCGATTCAGGGTTCCGGGGCGCTGGGGGTTCAGGCTTTTCGTCCGGTCCATCTTGCACTATGATCGCTGCATTCCGTGATTGCCGGCGATGGGTACTCCTTTGGGTCCCCGGTAATCCCCTGCAGTGCCCCCACGACACGGCCGCAATGATCAGCGGTCGGTGCTCGCCGAGGCAAGTGAGGATGCGGTGAGTTTCGCGGATTTCAAGCTCGACCCGCGCCTGGCGCGCGCCGTCGAGGAGCTCGGCTTCATCGAACCGACGCCCGTGCAGGCGAAGGCGATCCCCGCTGCGCTGGCCGGCCGGGACATCATCGGCCTCGCCCAGACGGGCACGGGCAAGTCGGCGGCCTTCATCCTGCCCATCCTGAACCGCCTGCTCGCCCGCGAGCGCGGCCACACCCGCGCGCTGATCGTGGCGCCGACGCGGGAGCTGGTCGAACAGCTCGCCGAGCACGTCGAGGCGCTCGCTGTCCACACAGAACTGCGCGCGGCGACCGTCTACGGCGGCGTCAAGTACAAGGCCCAGATCGACGCCCTGCGCAAGGGCGTGGAGATCGTCGTCGCCACGCCGGGCCGCCTGCTCGACCACATGGAGCGCGGCACGGCGATGCTGGCCGGCCTCGAGGTGCTGGTGCTCGACGAGGCCGACCGCATGCTCGACATGGGCTTCCTGCCGGACGTGAAGCGCATGCTGCGCAAGCTGCCGCGCAGCCGCCAGACGATGATGTTCTCGGCGACCATGCCTTACGACATCCGCCGGCTCTGCACGGAAATCATGAAGGACCCCGTCACCGTGGAGATCGGCCTGCGCGCGCCGGTGGAGACGGTCAGCCACGCCCTCTACGCCGTGGCGCCCACGCACAAGAACGAGCTGCTCATCGCCGTGCTCCGGCAGACGGACACCGAGTCCGTGCTCATCTTCACGCAGATGAAGAGCGCCGCGCGGGCGGTCTACCTCGCGCTCCAGAAGGCCAAGTTCAAGGTGGCGGTGATCGAGGGCGACATGCCGCAGGGCGAGCGCCAGGAGGCGCTCGACGGCTTCCGCGCCGGCAAGACGCAGATCCTCGTCGCCACGGACATCGCCGCGCGGGGGCTGGACATCTCGCAGATCTCGCACGTGATCAACTACGACATGCCGGCCACGGTGGACGACTACACGCACCGCATCGGGCGCACGGGGCGGGCGCTGCACACGGGCGACGCGATCACCTTCGTCACGCACGAGGACCTGGAGATGGTCGGGCGCATCGAGAAGGTGCTGGGCATGGCGCTCGAGTACAAGCACGTGGCGGGCCTGGCCTTTCCACCGCCGCCCTGGGATCCCCTGGGGCGGCCGGCGGTGGAGAAGCGCGACCGCCGACGGCCCACGCGGCCCAGTCTCAGGCGGGGGCGCTAGGAGCGCGCCGCGGCGCCTGCAAGGAAGGGAGTGCAAGGGATGCGCAGCAGAATCGCCAGCCGGTTCGTGAAGGGGTCGACCACTCTCCTGTTCCTGGTGCTGGCGCTGCCGGCGGGCGCCGCGGGCCGCGACGAGCGCGACCCGGCCGTCTACAAACCGGCCTACAAGTTTCCCATCTTCGAGGAGATGAAGGAGGGGCGCGAGGCCAAGCAGGCCGCGCTCGACTCGCTCCAGAAGCTGGTCGACGAGCGCTACAAGGCCGAGGCCAAGCAGGAGGAAGAGGAGAAGCGAAGCCTGCGCCTCGACTGGTCGCGGATCGCCAAGCCCGCCGGCCCGGAGGCCTTCGCTGCGGCCTTCCACTTCCCGCCCGTCAGGCAGTACAACACGGGCACCTGCTGGTCCTTCTGCTCGACCTCCTACTTCGAGTCGGAAGTGGCCCGGCGCACGGGCCGTCAGGTCAAGCTCTCCGAGATGTGGACGGTCTACTGGGAGTACGTCGAGAAGGCGCGCCGTTTCGTGCGCGAGTACGGGCACTCGGAGTTCAGCCAGGGCTCGCTGGATCTCGGCACGCGGGAGGTCTACCGCCGCTACGGCGCCGTGCCGGAGGAGTTCTACCCCGGCCTGCCCGACTCGAGCGCCCGCCACGACCACACGCTGCTCTCGCGCGAGCTGCGCGCCTATCTGGACTGGGTCAAGGAGCGGGGGTACTGGGAGGAGGAGAAGGTGCTCGCCTACGTGCGCAGCATCCTCGACTCCCACCTCGGTGCGCCGCCCGAGCGCTTCGAGTTCGAGGGGCGGAGCTTTT
>VGXI01000037.1 GCA_016873475.1 bacterium
TCGCCGTCTGCAAGGCGAAGGGCCTGACCGGCGAGCAGGGCGTGATGATCCCCGCCACCAACGAGCGCCATCTGATGCTGATTCCCGAGGTGCGCGAGGCCGTCGCTACCGGGCGCTTCCACATCTGGAGCGTGGCGACGATCGATCAAGGGCTCGAGATCCTCACCGGCCGGCCGGCGGGCGTGCCGAACGCCGAGGGCGTCTACCCCGAGGGCAGCCTGCACCGCGCCGTGCAGGATCGGCTCGCCGCCTTCGCCGAGGGCCTCAAGGGCGAGAAGGGCAACGACGAGGGCGCGGCGAAGAGCAAGGAGGAGTAATGGCTGGCGTGCTGGTTTCCTGGCTGGGCACTCGTCGGCACATCGCGCGCCTGATCGCCGCAACCCTTCTCGTTGTCTTGGTCTCCCAGGCAGGCATCTCGCGCGGAAGCACGGCCAGACAAGACGAGAGCGAGAAGATAGACCGGCTTCGCGGGATGCTGCATGACCGAGGCTTCCTCCGACTGCCGCCCGGAAGCACGCACCTAGACTCCCTTCGAGCATTGCGCTACGAGCTTCTTGTGCGCCCTGGGCGGGCGGCGGAAGATTGTCCCGAGAACCCGGTGTGCATCGCGTTGATTGAGGTGCTCAGTGTGGCTCCCCGCAACGACTCCCTCGCTATCGGGTACGAGACGTGGGATGCCGGGCACCAAAGCACGTTGAAGATGGCCTCCCTCGTCACGATTCGTGCACTGGAGGCCTTCGGATGCCGCGGCCTGGAGCTCGAGCCGGGGCCGGTATCGACTCACACCGTCTGCTCGACGCCACAAGGAGTGATCCTTGAAGGGGGGCATCCGGCCCCCGTGCTCTTCCCTGGCGTACGGGCGTACGTGGCCATTGAGCATGTCGCCGCCCTTGGCGGGATGCCCATGCTGAGGCCGCTGTTCTGTCTGGGCGAGCCAGGGGACTCATCCTCGCTGGCGCACTTGGACGGACGCATCCGGCCGCTTGTCGAGGAGATCGGCAAGGCCGTAGAAGAGACGTCAATCGGTGGCCAGGAATGACCTGCCGCAGGATCGAATCTACCCAGCGATCTTGACAGCCTGTCGGCATCATAGTATAATGCCATTCCCTCCCGCCTCCCGCGACCTCGTCCCAACGAGGCTTCTCCATGTCCGAGTTCGCACCCGATCTCCCCGCCGCCGCGGTGGATGCCCGGCTGCGCGCAGCCGTCGCCGATCTGCGCCGCGCCCCCCAGAATGCTGTGCTCTGGTTCGCCGAGCTGATGCGCCGCCGCCTCTACCGCGATTGCGGCTACGCCAGCATTCATGCCTACGCCGAGGCGGTGCTCGGCTTCTCGCGCAACAAATCGTTCCAGTTCATCCGTCTGGCCGAGAGCCTGGACCGACTTCCAGGCCTGCGCGACTCGTTGAGTCGCGGCGAGCTGTCCTGGACCAAAGCGCGCGAGGTCGTGAAGGTGGCCACCCCAGAGAGCGAGAGCCGCTGGCTCGCCGAGGCTAGCCGCCTGAGCAGCCGCGCGCTGGAAGCACGCGTGAAAGCGTGCCGTCCAAGCGGCCGCGCCTTGCATGCTGAGACTCTGGGCCAGTCGACGCTGCTTCCCGGCAGCTCGCTCGGCTTGCCCGTGCCAACACAAGAGCCGGCCACTCCTGCTGCCACGTTGGGGGCAGTCGCGGACAGCGGCTCCCGCGTGCAGGGACAAGCGACCGAGACGGTGCTGACCCTGACGCTCCGCCTGAGCCCTCTGCAAATCGGCCGGCTCGAGGCGCTTCAGGAGAAGATCCGCAAGCGCTCCGGAGGCAGCGGCCGGCGGCAGTCACGGGAGGAGATGCTGATCGCTGGGCTCGAGGCTCTCCTTACCGCAATCGATGAGGCAGACAGCCCGGCACGTTGCGAGAATGGCAAAGAGCTGCCACGTGGCAACTCCACTCCGCCCTACCAAGTCGTGATCTACCGCTGCGAGGACTGCGGCGCCGCGCGCCTGCCCGATGGGCGCGCTCTTGCACCGGCGGTGGCTGCGCAAGCGGCCTGCGACTGCCGCACGCACCGCGTCGGCGAGACGAACCGAGCATCGATCCCGCTGGGTCTGAGGCGCGCAGTGCTGGCGCGCGACGGCCACCGCTGCCAGGCTCCCGGCTGCCGGGCCACACGCTTTCTGGAGGTGCATCACCGCCGGCCTCGTGAACACGGCGGCACAAACGAGGCCGCGAACCTGATCACGCTCTGTGCAGCCTGCCACCGGTTGTTGCACAAAGACGACGGCAAGCTCGCGGCGGCCCTACCAGCCGCGGGCTTGTCCATCCCGCGGTGATTGACGACATTGCCCCCCGCAATCGCGCCGCCGCGGCGCCCGCCCGGCGCATGCGCTATAGAAGGAGAAGCGATGCCCAGCACCACCGAGAACCTCCACGAGGCCTTCGCGGGCGAGAGCCAGGCCAATCAGAAGTACCTCGCCTTCGCGGCGCAGGCCGAGAAGGAGGGCTTCGCCAACGTCGCCAGGCTCTTCCGCACCACGGCCGAGGCCGAGCGCATCCACGCCGCCGGGCACCTGCAGGCGCTGGCGAAGGTCGGCGACACGGCCGCGAACCTGCAGGCCGCCATCGCCGGCGAGACCTACGAGTTCACGACGATGTACCCGCCCATGCTCGAGCAGGCCGAGGCCGAAGGCCATGCCGCCCGGCGCATGTTCGGTTTTGCCGTGGAAGCAGAGGCCGTGCACGCGAAGCTCTATCAGCTCGCCCTCGCGGCGGTGAAGAGCGGCAAGGATCTCGCCGAGATCGCCTTCTACCTCTGCCCGGTCTGCGGGCACATCGAGCTCGGCGCGGCGCCGGAGCGTTGCCCGATCTGCAAGGCGCCGGCCGCGCGCTTCCTGCAGCTCTAGTCCGCGGAGGCGGCGGTGATCCTGCTCCTCAACGGCCCGCCGGGAGTGGGCAAGCGGGCCGTCGCCCGCGCGCTGTTGCCGCGCCTGGCCGATGCGGTCCTGCTCGAGGCGGCCGCCCTGGCCGCCTTCCCACCCGAGGACTGGCTGGACGCGCCCTATCGCCGCCAGGCCGAGGCCGCGCTGCTCGCGCTCGTCGACCACCACCTCGCGGCCGGCCGCCGGCGCTTCCTCAGCGCCGGCGCCTAGCCCGCAGGCAGCAGGCGGCGGTACACGGCCCAGGTGCTCTCCGCCACGCGATCCCAGGAGTAGTTGCCGACCGCATGCGCGTAGGCGCGCTCGCCGCCCGCGTGCACTGCCGCGGGGTCGGCGAGCAGCGCGGCGAGCTGGGCCCGCAGATCGTCCACGTCCTGCGAGCGGAAGCGAAAGCCCACCCCTTCGACCAGCTCGAGGTTCTCGGGGATGTCGCTGGAGAGCACGCAGCGGCCGAAGCTCATCGCCTCGAGCAGGGCGATCGAGAGGCCCTCGATCTCGCTCGGCTGCACGTAGAGATAGGCGTTGCTGAAGAGCTCCTCGAGCAGCGCGCCGCCCACGAAACCCGTGAAGACGACGCGCGCGTCGCCCGCGGCCAGCGCCTTCAGCTCCGCCACGTAGCGGTCCTCATGCAGGCCCTCGCCCGCGATCACCAGGCGCTTGTCGCTGTCCAGCGCGCGGAAGGCGCGGATCAGGTGGTGGGCGCCCTTCTCGGGCGTCAGGCGCGCGATGAAGAAGAGATAGCCGTCCTCGCCGAGACCCCACTTCTCGCGGATCTCGCGCGGCGCGCGCCGGGTCGGCGCCTGGATGCCGTTGGGGATGGCCTCCACCCGGCGGCCGAACTTGCGCTGGTAGTACTCCTGCAGCACCTGGCTGACGACGATCGTCGCATTGGGGAAGCGCACGCTGTAGCCCTCGCAGAGCTGCAGGTAGCGCCGCGCGAAGCGGCCCCACTTGGCGCGCTGCCAGTCGAGCCCGTGCACGGTGACCACCGTGCGGTGCCCGACCAGGCGCGGCAGCCAGGCGAAGATGCTCGGTCCCAGCGCGTGGTAGTGGACGATCCCGCGCGGCCGCACGAGCACGTCGAGCGTGGCGAGGAAGGCGTAGAGGATGGTGTCGAAGTGCTTGGTGCGCAGCGTTGGCAGGCGGCGCACGCGCACGCCCCGGTACTCGCGGATCGGGGCCAGATAGTAGCTGCGCCCGTAGACCGTGATCGCCGCCCGCCCGGCCAGCCGGGTGGCGATCTCCTCGATGTGCCGCTCGATTCCGCCCTGCGTGGTCGGTATGCCGCGCGTGCCGATGTGGTATACCTTCATGGGCAGGGGCGCCTCTGGACGACGGCCGCTCGCGGAATGCGGGGGCCTCCATCCTAGGCGGGGCTCCGAGGCCTGTCAACCTTGGCCCGGCGCCCGCGTCGGGCCGAGCGGCGCCGTGTGAAGCGAGACTGCGGTGAAGGAACTGCTGGTCGGCATCGCGGGGTCGGGCAAGACGCAGTGCTGCCTCGCACGCGCGCAGGCGGCCCTCGCCGCGGGCCGGCCCGTGCTCTATCTCGTGCCAAACGCCGACGAGGCAGCGCTCGTGCGGCGCCGCTTGCTCGAGGCCGCGGCAGGCAGCGCGGCGTTCCTGCCCGGCATCCTCGGCTTCCGGCTGCTGGCAAGGCGCCTCCTCGATCAGACCCTGCCCGGCTGGTCCGAGCGCGACCCCCTCGCCCGCCGCCTCGCCCTGCGCGCCCTCCTCGAGAGGTGGCGCGGGCGCTTCGGGCTCGAGGGCTTCGAGCGCAGCGCGCGCACGGCGGGCTTCCTCGCCGCGCTCGACGAGCTGCTCACCGAGCTGGCCCAGGCAGAGCTGCCGCCGACGGCGCTCGCCGTCCTCGCGGCGGGCGCGGCGACTCCCGAGGACCGCCGGCGCCTGGAGATCCTGGCCGGGCTCGCGGCCGACTTCGCCGCCGAGGCGGCCAGCGCAGGCAAGGATGCGCTCTGCCTCGACCCGCCCGCTCTGCTCGCACGCGCGGCCGCGGCGGTGGCGACCGCACCGGCGCTGGGGTGGCCGCCCGCCGCCGACCCGGCCGGGGGGCGCCTGCTCGTCCTGGACGGCTTCAGCCACCTGAACGCGCTCGAGCGGCGCCTGCTCGACGCCCTCGTCGCCGGCAGCGAGGAGACGCTGCTCGCGCTCTGCCTCGATCCCGCCGATCTCGCCGGCCCGCCCCAGCCGCCCTTCGAGGCCCTGCACGCGCTCGCGCGCCACTACCTCGACCAGGGCGGCTGGACCCTGCGCGCGCTTGGCGCGACGCAGCGCGCTGCGACGCCCCTGCTGCGCTGCTTCGCGAGCGCGCTCTTCCGCGCCGAAGGCGGGGCGCCGGCGAGCGGCGAGGGCCTCGGCCTCCTCCAGGGTGGCACGCCCGCGGACGAGGCGGCGGGCGTCCTGCGCGAAGTCCGGCGCGCCCTCGCCGGCGGTCTCGCGCCCGAGCGCATCGCCGTGCTCTACCGGCAGGAAGGCACGGGCGAGCTGCTCGCCGAGCGCTTCGGTGCCGAGGGCATTCCCTTCGCCCTCGAGCGGCGCCGCGCCCTCGTGCGCTTCGCGGCCGTGGATCAGGCGCTGGTCCTGCTCGACTGGGCGAGCGGCGAGGCCCCGGCGGACCTGCCGCAGCGCTTGCGCGGAGGCGTCGCGACGCCGGAGGCGCTGCTGGCCGAGCTGCAGGCGCTCGGGGAAGCGCGCGGCGCGCCGGAGGCCCTGCCCTGGGCGCCGCTGCTCGCGGCGCTGCGTGCGCGCGAGGCTGCCGCCGACTGGAGCTGGCTGGACTGGGAGGCGGCCCTGCCGGCGGGGCCGCTCGACGGCAACACCTGGATGGCGAGCGCCATCGCGCCGCTGCTGCGCCTGCTCGCACAGGCCTTGGCCGCGCAGTTCGAGGCGGCCCTCGGCGAGGCCGACCGCGCGCCCGAGATCCCCAGCCTCGCCGCCGACGCGCGGGCGCTCGAGCGCTTGCAGGCCCTGGCGGGCGCGCTCGCCGAAGCG
The DNA here is from genome assembly GCA_016873475.1 of bacterium. Classification (NCBI taxonomy): domain Bacteria; species bacterium. The sequence continues at coordinate 5,917 of VGXI01000037.1, forward strand.
CTGCCCGCGCCCCGCAGCCTGAGCGGCTGGACGGAGCTGCTCCGGCGCGAGGCGGAAGCGGAGACGCTCGGCATACCCTGCGGGCGCGAGGGCGGCGGCGTCCTGCTCGGCAATCCCTACGCCCTGCGCCTGCCCGAGCTGGACCGCGTCTTCGTCTGCGGGCTCAACGAGGGGCTCTTCCCGCCCGCCTTCCGCGAGGACCCGCTCCTGCGCGACGCCGAGCGCCGCGCCCTCTCGCCCGAGCTGCCCGAGCGCCGCCAGCGCCTGGCCCGCGAGCGCTACCTCTTCTATGTCGCCTGCACGCGGCCAACCCAGCAGCTCTGCCTGAGCTGGGCGGAGCGCGACGCCGCCGGCCGGCCCCTCGCGGAGAGCCAGTTCCTCGCCGAGCTGCGGCGACTGACGCCCGTCTGGCCGACGCCGCAGCGCCTGCCGGCCCTGGCCCTCGCCGAGGCCCTGCGCGATCCCAGCGACCTGCGCGCGCTGCTGCAGGCCCGCCTGCTCGCCGCGGCGCGCCAGGAGGCGGAAGACCTCGCCGCCCGGGCCGAAGCCTGGCTGCGCGCCCAGGGCGAGGGCGAGCGCCTGGACGCCGCGCGCCTTCAACGCAAGGAGCCGCCCCTGGCCGGCCATGCCGCGCTGGCCCCGCTGCTCGCGGGCGGACTGCGCCTCAGCGCGAGTCGGCTCGAGGCCTTCGCGGACTGCCCCTTCCGCTTCCTCGGCCTGCACCTGCTCGGCCTCGAGGCGGCCGCGGGCTTCGAGCCCGGCGCGCTGGAGGAAGGCCGCCTCCTGCATCGCGTGCTCGAGCTAGTCTATGCCGGGAGCGCGCCGCCCGCGTCGGCGGGGCTCGCCGCCCTGCACGAGCGAGCGCTGGCGGAGCTCGCAGAGGAGCTGCCGGGCCTCGCCTCGCCGCGCTTCCGCGCTGGGGATGCGCGTCGCCTGCGCCTGATCGAGGGCTTCCTTGCGCGCGACGCCGCGCGGCTCGCGGCCACGGGCTTCGCTCCCCAGGCGGATGCCCTCGAGGCGCGCTTCGCGCTGCCGCTCGCCGAGCTGCCCGGCGGCCCGGCGCCGGGCGACGAGGGCGTCCTGCTCACCGGCATCGTCGACCGCGTGGATCGCGATGCCGAGGGTCGCGAGCTCGTGCTCGACTACAAGCGCGGCGAGACGCGCATCGAGCCGCCGGACGCGGAGGCGCCGGGGCTCTTCCAGCTCGCGCTCTACGCCTGGGCGCGCAGCCGCGAGGCGAGCCTGGCCGGCGCCGCCTACTGCAGCCTGCGCGAGGCCAAGCCCCTGCGCGGCTACTTCCAGCCGGATTTCGAGACGGCCCTCACGCCCTTCACGGTCGCCAGCGAGCAGGGTCGCCACTGGCTCGATGCGGCCGCCTGGTCGGCGTGGCTCGCCCGGGTCGCCCAGCGCCTGCGCGCCATCGTCGGCGAGATTCGCGGCGGCCTGCTCGCCCCGCGCCCGCGCGAAGGCCTCGCGACCTGCGAGCGCTGCGAGCTGAGGCTCCTCTGCCGCTGGGAGGAGGACGCGGAGGTGGACGGTGACTGAGCGCCCGCCGCTCCACGCCGAGCAGAAGCGGCCGGCGACGGCCATCCGCGAGCACTGTCTCCTCGCTGCCGGCGCCGGCTCGGGCAAGACGCGCGTGCTCGTCGAGCGCTACCTGAACATCCTTGCCGATGGCGGCTGGGACCCGCGCCTGCCCGCGCGCATCCTCGCCGTCACCTTCACGGAGAAGGCCGCGCTCGAGATGCGGGGGCGGGTCGGCGCCGAGATCGCCGCGCGCGAGGCCGGGGCCGTGGCCGCCGAGCGCGAAGCCCTGCGCACGCTCGGCCGCGAGCTGGAGAGCGCGCCGATCTCGACGATCCACGGCTTCTGCAGCCGTGTCCTGCGCGAGCACGCCGTGGAGGCGGGCCTCGATCCGCGCTTCCGCGTCCCCAGCGAGCTGGAGCTGGCCGAGCTGCGGGACGGCGTCACCCGCGAGCTGATCGCCACCGGCGACCCCGATCTCGCCGCGCTCGCGGCCGAGTTTCGCGTGGAGTCCCTGTTCGCGGCGCTCGAGTCCCTGCGCGAGCTGCGCCGCAGCCTCGGTCTCGACGCCGCGGAGCTGGCCGGGGCGGCGGCGGCGCGCCTCGCCGCCGCGCAGGACGAAGCCCTGCGCGCCCTGGTCGAGGGGGAGCTACTCGCGGCGCAGGGCGCTCTCGCCGCGGCGGTGGCCGGGCTCGGCGCCCACCTGCCGGGCGGCACGCACCCGGAGCCGGCCGGCCGCGCGAAGATCGCGGCGGCGCGCGCCCTGCTCGCCGCGCGCGATCTCGCGCGCCCGCAGCCCGGCCTCGCCGAGGCGCTGCGCCAAGCCCTGAGCCGACTGCGGACCCGGGGAAAGGGCCTCGAGGACGGCGGCCGCCTGCACGCCGACTACGAGGCGATCAAGAAGGGCGCGGAGGCACTGGGCGGACTCCTCGCGGCCTGGCAGGCGGCTGCGGACGACGCGCCCGGCCGCGCGCTGCGCGCGGCGGTCTTCCGCCTCTGTGGCCGCTACGCCACACGGATCGACGAGCGCATGCGCGCGCGCGCCTGGCTGGACTTCGAGGATCTGCAGCTCGAGACCGTCGCGCTGCTCAGGCGGCAGGCCGGCGTGCGGCGCCGGCTGCAGGAGCTCTACCTGCACGTGCTCGTCGACGAATGCCAGGACACGAACCGCCTCCAGCTCGATCTGTTGCGGCTCCTCGTGCCGCCCGCAACGGATCCCACCCGGCGCGCGCTCTTCCTCGTCGGCGATGAGCGGCAGAGCATCTACGGCTTCCGCAACGCGGACGTCGCGGTCTTCCGGGCCGAGCGCGCGCGCATGGCCGCGCGCGGCGAGGCGCACAGCCTCGAGTTCAATCACCGCAGTCGACCCGGGCTGCTGCGCTGCGTGAACGCCGTCTTCCCGGCGCCGGAGTTCCCGCCCTTGCGCTCGACGGAGCCGCTGCCGGCGGGGGAGCCGCCGCGCGTCCTCCTGCAGATTACGCCGCGTGCGCCGGGCGAGACGCGCGCCGACCAGCGCCCGCACGCGGCCCGCGCGCTGGTGGCGGCGCTGCAGGCCGCCCGCGCGGAAGGCCTCGTCGTCGGCGTCGGCGAGAAGGCGCGACCCATCGACTGGGGCGACATGGCGATCCTCGTGCGCAGCGGAGCGAGCGTGCGACCGCTGGTGCGCGCCCTTGCCGAGGCCGAGCTCCCCTACGCCGCCGACGCCGGCCGCGAGTACTACCTGCGGCGCGAGTTGCTGGATCTCGAGGCCCTGGTCGCCGCGCTCGACGATCCGTTCCATCCGCTCACGCTCGCGCGCGGACTGCGCAGCGATCTCGTCGGCCTGAGCCGCGCCGACCTGCTCGCCCTGCTCGCCCTGCAGCCGGAGCGCCGCGGGCGCGACCGGGGCGAGCTGCTCGCGCGGCTGGAGCGGGCCGCCGCCGAAGGCGCGATTGGCCTCAGCGCCGACGGCCGCGCCCGTCTCGCCGACTTCCTCGCGCTGCGCCGCCGTTTCGCGGGACGCCTGACGCGCCTGCCCCTGGCCGAGCTGCTGCCCGCCCTGATCAGCGCCACCGACTACGAGCTCCGCGCGGCGGCCGCGCTCCAGGGCCTGCGCATCCTGCGCAACCTGCGCCAGCTCGCGGACCTGCTCGGCGAGCTGGAGAGCGGCCGCCGCCTGAGCCTGCGCGAGTTCGTCGCCGGGATGGCCGCGCTGCGCGAGCGCGCAGCGCGCCAGCAGGAGGCCTGGGTGCCCGAGGAGGGCGGGAGCCTGCTGCGCATTCTCACCATCCATGGCGCGAAGGGGCTCGAGTTTCCCCTCGTCGCGCTCTTCGATCTCGATCGCGGCCTGCGTCCGGGTGGCCGGAGCGGGGAGTTCGCGCTCCTGCAGGCCGAGCTGCCCGCCGGTCCGACGGCCTGCCTCGGGCTGCGCCGGCGGGATCCTGCACTGCCTAGCGATGCCGGCAGCGCGGACCTCGCCAGTGCCTGGATTGCCAGCGAAGCGCGGCGCCGTGAGAGCGCGGAGGATCTGCGCCTGCTCTACGTCGCGATGACCCGCGCGCAGGACTACCTGATCCTGGCCGGCGGCGCGCCGCTCGCCGAGGCGGCGGACTTCCCGGCGGACTTCCTGGCCGCGGCGGGCGACGCGACGCAGGACTTCCTCACGCGCATCCGGCTCGCCGTGGCGGCACCCGCCTTCCCACGTGACAGCCTGCTGCTCGCCCGCGCCGGTCAGGGGGACCGCCTGGCCGGCGCCCGGGCGCCGCGCCGCGCGAGCGCGGCGGCGGCGCCGGCGGCGGCGCCAGACTGGTCGAGTCTGCTGCGCCTGGCGCCGGCGCCGCCCCGGCTCGAACTCTCGGTGACCAGTCTCGCCCTGCTCGGCAGCTGTCCCTTGCGCTGGCTGCTCGAGCGGCGCCTGGGGCTGGGCCTGGTCTTCCGCGCCGAGGCCGAGCCGTGGCGGCCGGCGCCGCGCGCCGAGTTCGAGAGCACGGGCGCCGGCGGCGCCGCACTCGGCACGGCCCTGCACGCCATCCTCGAGCGCTGGGACTTCCGCCGGCCGTTCGCGGCAGCCTTCACGGCGGCCTGTCCGGCGGCACTGTCGCCGGCGCTGCGCGAGGAGGCGCGCGCGCTGCTCGCGGACTTCTTCGCCGCTAAACAGCCCTGGCTCGCGCGTCTTGCGGAAGCCGAGTCGCTCCAGCGCGAGGAGCCCTACGTGCATGCGCTGGGCGGCGTGCTGCTGCGCGGCCAGGTCGATCTCGTCTTCACCTGGCGCCGCCAGCGGATCCTCATCGACTGGAAGAGCGATCGCGTGGCGGGTCGGGATCACATCCAGCGGCGTCTCGGTCATCACCGCTTCCAGGTGCTGCTGTACGCCCTCGCCCTGGCCGGCGCCGGCCAGCCCCTCGACCAGGCGCTGCTCGTCTTCCTCCGCACGGGTGAGGAAGGCGGATTCCGCCAGGTGCATCTCGCGCCCTTCGACCTCGAGTGGGCAGCGAACCACGCGCGGCGCCTCGCCGAGCTCGCGCAACAGCTCTCGGCGCTCGCCGCGGCGCCGGGCGCGGCCCTGCTGGACGCGGTGCCGCGCGGGCAGGATCCGCCCTGCCAGGACTGCCCCTTCCGCAACGGCCCCTGCCCGCGCAGCTACCGGAGCGCCTCGCACGGTCTCCGCAACTGGCCGCCCGCGGACGCACCTCCGCAAGCCTAGTCCCGCGCTCGACGCATCCTGCGATGGGCGCCCGCCCCGCGGAGCCGCGGCGCGCCCTCGCGCGCCCTCAGCGGCGTCTGGTCCGCTTTCTGCACTCCAAGCGCCCGGATGGTGGCAGACTATCTGGATCGGTTGCGGAAGGATGCGAAACGATGCGGGACAAGACGGTCACCCCTGATCTCGTCGGTCGCCGTGGATGGCGGCCTGTCGGTCTGCGCGAAGAGGGCTTCACTCTCGTCGAGCTGATGGCGGCGGTGGCGGTCTTCGGCATCCTGATCTCGATCGCCGTGCCTGGCGTGCTGCGCAGCATGGACACCATGGAGTGCAAGCAGAACGCGGAGTCGTTGGGCGGCCGTCTGCGTCTGGCGCGGGCGCAGGCGCTCAGCAGCTTCAGCGACGTCGTCGTCTACTTCAACCGCGATGGCCTCGGCACCTACACGGTGCATCTGGACAACGGCGGCGGCACTGGTATTCCGGGGGACGCCGACTTCGACCCCGCGAGCAAGAACAACGGCGTCGTCGACGAGGGCGAGACGATCAGCCCGCCCATCGCGCTGCCCGAACGGACCGTTTTCGGCTACGTGCCGGGGGCGATGACCAGCGGAGGCGCCTACCTCGACAAGGCCATCAGCTTCGACGGCACGCCGCCCCGCCTGACCTTCCGCGCCGACGGCACCTGTGAGGATGACGGCTGGGTCTGCGTCATGCCGCTCGAGGATTTCCTCGAGCAGGACCCCGGCCGCGACTACGTCGTGGAGGTGACCTCCACGACGGGCGAGGTGCGGACGCTGCGCGCCGTTCACTAGACGAAGGAGGGCCGATGAACCGGCAGGGCTACAGCATTCTCGAGGCGATGGTGGCGATGACCATCTTCGCCGTCGGCGCGCTCGCCCTCTCGCAATCGTACTTCGGCGTCATGCGCGCGGAAGTCGGAGCGCGCAACCAGGAGCTTGCGACGCAATGTGCGCGCGACCGCATGGAGGAGATCGTCAACTCCCTCAGTTACGCCGCCATCACCGAGGCGAACTTCCCGGACGAGGACTACGGCGAGGTCGCCGACGCCGATCCCAAGTTCGAGCAGTTCGCCCGCAACGTGGCCATCGTCGACTCCCTCAATGCCATCAACCAGAGCGTCCTCAAGGAAGTCACTGTGCGCGTCACCTGGCAGACCGCTGCCGGCACGCGCGACGTGACTCTCAACACAGCTGTCGCTCGCTACCGGGACATCCAGCTATGACCGACCTCTGCCTGCCTCGTCCGTGGCGTCGATTGTTCGGCGATCGCGCCGGCTTCACGCTCGTGGAGCTGCTGATCGGCACGCTCATCGCGAGCATCGTCATCGTCGTGGCCTTCCAGGTGCTGGTGGGGGAGCAGCGGTCCGCCGAGGCACGGCGCCAGGAGATGAACGCCCAACAGAACCTGCGTGTGGCCCTCGACGGCCTCACGCGGGACATTCGCATGGCGGGCTTCGGCGTCGACGTCTTCGCCAGCCAGCCGCGCATCGTCGACGCCGGCCCCTGGCAGATCGCCCTCAACGGCGACATCTCCACCGGGGTCGGCGGCGACCCCGCGATGGATGGCACAATGCAGATCAAGGTGTCGGGCGGCACCGCCTACAGCCCGGGCGACTACCCGAGCGAGAATCTGAACGGCGAGCCGCGCTACGCAGGCGGCGCCGAGACGGTCGTGCTCGGCCTGGACAGCAACAGCGACGGCTTCGTCAACGATACCGATCTCTACGATCTCAGCGACTGCCCGAATGACTACGCGCTCTATCGCGGCGTCAACGGGCTGCGGACGGAGCGCCTCGCCTTCGGCGTGCGCGGCCCGGAGCCCTACCCCGACGGCACCCTGCCGCCGCCGCTCTTCCGCTACTGGGGCGACTTCGGGGGTGCCGGCCTGCGCCTGTGGGGAGACACGAACAACGACGGCGAACTGAGCCAGACGGAGATCGGCAACCTCGGTCCGGTGAGCGTCAATCAGCTGGAGGACATCCTCTACGTCGACGTCGAGACCGGCGCCTTCAGCGCGGGCGAGGTCCTGCAGTCGGCGCACGCGCACGGCACCGAGGCCGAGCCCTTCAGATACCTCGAGGTCAGCACGGGCACCCGCGTGCGGCCGCGCAACCTCGGCGTCAATCCGGCGAACCTGTCCGCCTGCGGCGACCGGCCCGCCCGCCCGGGCGGCGTCTGGGTGGAGGACACGCCCGACGACGCCGGCTCCAGCATCACGATCCACTTCAACGCCTCGGCCGACGAAGCCGGCGGCGAAGAGGACGTCACGCACTACTTCCTCTACCGGCGCGAGGCCGGCGGGATCTACGGCGGCGCCATCGCCTCCGTACCGGCGGCGGGCGAGGCCACCTACGCCTACGCCAACGACCTGCACACGCCGGACGAGGAGAACATCCCCCTCGACGGCGTTCAGTACTACTACCGCGTGACGGCCTGGGACTGTGCGCCACAGGAAAGCCAGCTGTCCTCCGAGGTCGGCCCCGTCGTCAGCCAGCCGAACGGCTCAGCGCCGCCCGTGCTCGTGCAGGCCTACGACACGCCCTGCGACGACGGGGAGGAGATCACCCTCGTCTTCAACCAGAGCCCGGACGAGGGCGCCGGACTGGTGAGCGGCTACCGCGTCTTCCGCGGCCCCGTCGGCGGCGACTTCCTGGCCAAGACCCTGATCGGCTTCCTGCACTCCTCAGGCGCGGCGAGCTACACCTTCCGCGACAACGAGGCGAACAACATCGCCGGCGCGCCACCCGTGGACGGGCAGCCCTACTGGTACACGGTGCGCGCCGTGAACGACACGATCATCTCCGTGGATTCGAACGAGCTGGGGCCAGTGGACGCCAACGAGGGCCTCAGCGCGGCGTTGCTGGAGGCGGTTCAGGACGTGCCCTTCGACGACGGCAGCCGCCTCACCGTGAGCTGGCTGCGCTCGGAGAGCGAGACCTGCTCGCCCAACCCCTTGCTCGGCTACCGCCTGCTGCGCAAGGATCCGCTCTCGGAGTCCTTCGCGAACCTCAGCTTCTACGCGGTGACGGGCGACCCCGCCTACGCGGCGGAGGACTCCGGACTGCTCGCGGGGCAGCCCTACGTCTACCGCGTGCTGGCGGTGAGCGCGGACGAGGAGCGGCCCAGCAACGACATGCAGGGCGTGCCCACGAACAACATCGACCTGCTGCCGCCGGTGAACCTGACGGCGAGCGGCGTGCCCTGCGACGCGAGCGGCGCGATCCAGCTCGCCTGGGATCGCTCCTTCCACGACAACGGCAGCGGCGACGTCGAGTGGTACCGCATCTGGCGCCGCGTGCAGGGGAGCGAGGTCTGGGGCGAGCTGGACCGCGTGCCGGCGACGGCGGCGGACGACTACGACTACGCCGACAACGCGAGCAGCCCCTCGCCGCCGGTGCTCGGCCTTACCTACGAGTACGTGGCGACGGCCTACAACGAGACCAACGGCAACGAGTCGGGGCACTCGGTGATGGCCACCTGCACCTCGGCGAGCGTGCCGGACGCGCCCTACCTCTGGCAGGCGACCGATACCCTCAACGACCACGGCGGCTCGATCACCGTGCGCTTCAAGCGCAGCGACGACGACGGCTCCTGCACGGACACGGTGGTCTCCTACTCGATCTACCGGCAGACCGACTGGGGCGGTTGGGGTGACGAGCACCTGATCGGAACGGTGACCGCCACCAACAGCAGCATCTACACCTTCATCGACAATGGCAGCCAGGGAGCGCCGCCCGTCGACGGCACCGGCTACTACTACATGGCCCGCGCCTGGGACGGCACCCAGTTCTCGGTGAACAGCAACGTGAGAGGGCCGGCGATCGCTGTGGACGACGGCACGACGACGGCGACGATCTTCGCGGACGGCTTCGAGAGCAACCTCGGCTGGACCCACGGCGGTACCGAGAACGATTGGCAGCGCGGCGATCCAGTCGCGCGGGCGCAGACGTACGGGCGGCCGGACCCCGAGACCGCCTGCCTCGGCGCGAACGTCTACGGCACGGACATTGGCGCCCCCGGCTGGAACGGCGCCTACCGGCCGAACACCAATTCCTGGCTGATGAGCCCGGCCATCAACTGCACGGGTTACGAGAGCATCCAGCTCACCTTCGCGCGCTGGCTCAACGTCGAGCAGCCACTCTACGACCGGGCGATCGTGGAGGTCAGCGTCACGGGCAGCAGCGGCCCCTGGACGGAGATCTGGCGCAACAGCGCCGAGATCACCGACAACAGCTGGCAGTGGATGAACTTCACCCTCAGCGGCGCCGACAACCGGGCGGACGTGCGAATCCGCTTCCGTCTGCAGTCGGACAACAGCTGGCACTACGCGGGATGGAACATCGATGAGGTGCACGTCCTTGGCGATCACTAGCGCGCGGCGGCTCGCCGGCGCGGCGGCGCGGGACGAGCGCGGCAACGCGCTCGTCGTCACGCTCTTCGTCACGCTGGCCCTGTCCGGGCTGGTGATGGGCGCGCTCATGGCGAGCCAGACCGAGACCCGCCTGAGCAGCAACACGAGCATGCAGCAGAAGGCCTTCTACCTCACCGAGCGCGGGCTCGAGGAGTCGATCGCCTTCCTGGCCCAGATGGGGCAGCCGCTGGTGGGCGCGGGGGCCGGCGGCGGGCCCGTGGCCCTCTTCGAGGACGTCGAGGCGGGCGGCGGGCGCTACTCCGCCTGGGCCGACCCGATGGACAGCAACTCGGGCCGCAGCACGCGCTTCATCGCCCTGACGGTGCGCGGCACCCTCGACGGCTCGGGCGTGAGCCGGGCCCTGCAGGTGCGCCTCGGCCAGCAGAACTTCTCGCGCTACGCCTACTTCACGGACATCGAGACGAGCGCGAGCGGCGGCAAGATCTGGTTCACGACCAGGGACGAGTTCTATGGTCCGGTGCACACGAACGACCAGCTGCACATCTCCGGCAACCCCATCTTCCACGAAGAGGTGAGCTCGGGTGCCGCTGCGGTGGACTACTACCACGGCGGGCCACCGCAGGACCAACCGGTCTTCATGATGGGCCTCAACCTGAACGCGGACAACATCCAGCTGCCGCCGAACACCGACCTCCTGCGCGCCAAGGGTCTGGCCGCCGACGGCCTCGATTTCATCGGCACGACAGCGATCGAAATGCGCGTGGCCGCGGGCGGCGACGGCATCCTGCGCGTGCGCGTCAACGGCGGCGCCGCCGTCGACTACCCGTTGCCGGTCAACGGCGTCTGCTACGTGAACGGCAAGGTCGAGCTGAAGGGGACGCTCAAGGGCCAGCTCACGGTTGCCTGCAACGGCGACATCGAGATCATGGACAACTGCGTCTACGCGACCGATCCCCGCGTCGACCCGACGAGCACGGACATCCTCGGCATCGTGGCCGATGGGGACGTCTACATGGACGGCTACGCCTACGGCGCCAACGTCGACACGGCGGACGAGACGGTGATGGCGGCGATCATGGCCCTGGACGAGAGCTTCACGGTCGAGAACTACAACAGCGGCTCGCCGCGCGGCAATCTCGTCATCTACGGCGGCCTCATCCAGTACCGGCGTGGCCCGGTGGGCACCTTCAACCCCGGCACGGGACAGATCGTCACCGGCTATGCCAAGGCCTACTCCTACGACCCGCGCCTGATGGACAACCCGCCGCCCTCCTTCCCGACCACGGGCGAGGTCGAGAAGCTGAGCTGGCAGGAAATCGATCCCAGCCAGGACATCACGGCCAACTACTGGTAGCCGCGACTTCCGCTTTGCCGGCCGGCGCGGCTGGTGTACTGTGAAGCGGCCCGGGCGCGCGCGAAAGCGGCGCCCGGGCCGCTGCGCGTCGACACCGAGGGAGGCTGTGCGTGCTCCGGTTCCGGCGGTTCCCGCAGGCGCTCCTCAGCGTTCTCCTCATCAGTCTGCTCGGCGCTGGCGCAGCCGAGGCCGCCGGCCGCCGTGGTACCTCGCCCAAGGCCCGCGCCGCGGCGCCCGTCGGCGCGCCGGCGCCCGAGTGCGCCGCCGCCTTGCTGATGGAGGCCGCCACCGGCCAGATCCTCTACGCCGAGAATCCGGATCGCGAGTGGATCCCCGCCTCCGTGGTCAAGCTGATGCTCCTCTGCCTGACCGACGAGGCGCTCGCCGCAGGCCGCGTAGCCCTCGACGACTCGGTCACCGCCTCGGCGCGCGCCCAGGCGCAGGGCGGCAGCCAGGTCTACTTGACCGCCGGCGAGACGACGAGCCTGCGCGCCCTGATCGAGGCGATGGCCGTCGGCTCGGCGAACGACGCGACGATGGCCCTCGCCGAGCACCTCTTCGGCTCGGCCGACGCGGCCGTCGCGGCGATGAACGCGAGGGCGGAGCGCCTCGGGATGGCGCGCACGCACTACGTCAACGTCACGGGGCTACCCGAGCGCAAGGGGCCGGACAGTCGCACGACCGCGCGCGACCAGGCCCTGCTCGCGCGCGAGATCGTGCTGCGCCGCCCCGGCGTGCTCGCCTGGACCCGCCTGCAGGAAACGGAGTTTCGCCCGGGGCTGCGGCTGGACTGCACGAACACCCTGCTGAGGCGCGATCTCGGCGTGGACGGCCTCAAGACCGGCTACCACGGCCAGGCCCGCTTCAACCTGGTCGGCACCGCCGAGCGCGCGGGCCGGCGCCTGATCACGGTGGTCTTCGGCAGCCCGAACGCCGGCACGCGCAACCGCGTCACCGCGCGCCTGCTCGAGCGCGGCTACGGGGAATGGCTGCTGGTGACCGGACTCGGCGCGGGCGAAGGCTTCGGCGAGGAGTTCCCCGTCGACGGCGGCTGGCGGCGCTCCGTGCCCGTGCTCGCCGGCCAGGCGCTGCGCTTCGCGGTGAGACCGGCCGAGGCGGCGCGCGTGCGCATCCGCCTCGCCGAGGGCGCGCGCCTGCAGGCTCCGCTCAAGTCGGGCCAGGTGCTGGGCGAGATCCAGGCCACGCTGGACGGGCAGCTGCTGGCCAGCGTGCCCGCGGTCGCCGGGCGCAGCGTCTGGCGCCGCTGGTTCGGCAAGGGCGAGGCGACCGGCAAGGCGGCCTGGCCCGAACTGCCGGCACCGACGGCCAGCCGGAGCGGCATCTAGACGGAATCCCTTGGCGCCGCTCCCGCCGATCGCCTAGGCTTCACGGATCCCGCGCCCGCGCGGACAATGCAGGAGGCCCGTCATGCCACGCCTCGCCGCCCTGGCTCTCGCCCTGCTCGCGCTGCTTCCGCTCGGTTGCGACCGCGGCGGCGGTGCCGGCGACCAGGCGGCGCCGCCGAGCGCGAGCACTGCCAGCGAGGGCGTCCTCTGGCTGAGCTACGGCGACGGCGTCGCCCGCGCGGCGGCGGAGGGCAAGCCGATGCTCATCGATTTCTGGACCGACTGGTGTCACTGGTGCAAGGTGATGGACAAGGACACCTACGGAAACTCCGACATCCGCCGGCAGCTCGCCCAGCGCTTCATCGCGATCAAGGTGGACGCCGAGAGCGATCGGCCCCAGGGCGGCGCCGGCTCGCCGACCGGCGTCGAGCTGGCCCGCAGCTTCGGCGTCGCGAGCTACCCGACCACCTGGTTCGTCGACAGCCAGGGCGAGAAGATCGCCCCCCTGCCCGGCTTCGTGCCGCCCGAGCAGTTCGGCTTCATCCTCGACTACATCGGCAGCGCGGCCTACAAGACGCAGACCTTCTCGGCCTACCAGGCGAGCCGGGGCGCCACGCCCAGCGGCTAGTCCGGCAGGGCTGGCCGCGCGGCCGGCGCCGGCAGTCCGCCTAGGCGGTGGCCAGGGCGCGGCCGCGCTGGAAGGCGGCCCAGTTACCCTCTTCGGTGCCCCGCGGCACGCGGGCGAGGACGACCTTCCGCCACAGCGCCTCGGGGAACGCCAGGCTCGGCGCGAGCGCGCCCAGGAAGAGCACGCTGAGCATCTTCTCGTTGCCGAGGGCGCGGCACTCGGCCTGCGCATCGATGGCGACGAGAGTCGGGCAGCGCGCGGCGAGCTGGGCGAGGGCGTCCTCGGGATAGCTGAACTGCTTGCCGGCCGCGATCGGCGGGATGATCTGCTGCCGGCTGACGATCGCCCGGCCCCCGGGCGCCAGTTCGTGGATCGCGCGCAGGCCCTCGGCCTGCTCGAAGGCGATCAGGACATCGGCGGCGCCCTCGGGGATCATCGGGCTCCAGACCTTGGGGGCGAAGCGCACGTGGCTGGAGACGGTGCCCCCGCGCTGGCTCATGCCGTGCACCTCGCTCTTCTTGACGTCGAGGCCGGCCTCCATCGCCACCTGGGCCAGCACGTCGCTGGCGAGGATGATGCCCTGGCCGCCCACGCCGACCATCAGCACACCCGTGACCTTGCCGGGCGCCACGCCGCTCGCGCTCATGCTGGCACCTCCTCCGTGACGAGGACGATCGCCGCGTCGCCGCAGGTCTGCGGACAGAGAGCGCAGCCCGTGCAGGTCTCGGTGTCGATGACCGCGCGCCGGCGGCCTTCGGGCGTGAAGCTGCCCGTGAGGCTGATGCTCGGGCAACCCGTCTGCAGACAGCGCAGGCAACCCGTGCAGGCGCTCTCGACGATGTGGTAGGGCGTCCCGCGCAGCTTGCGCGGCATCAGGGCGCAGGGGCTGTCGGCGATGATCAGGCTGACGCCGGCGTAGGCCTCGGCCTCGGCGAGGGCAGCGTGCACGTCCTCGAGGTCGTGGTTCATCACGCGCTGGATGTGCTCGACGCCGAGCGCGCGGGCGAGCGCCTCGAAGTCCACCTGCTTGGCCGGCTGGCCCATCAGCGTGAGGCCGGTGTGGGGGTGCTCCTGGCCGCCGGTCATCGCCGTCACGCGGTTGTCGAGGATGATCACGGTGATGTTGGCCCGGTTGTAGACGGCGTCGAGCAGGCCCGTCATCCCCGAGTGCAGGAAGGTGCTGTCGCCGATGGTGGCGAAGATGGGCTTCTTGCCGTCGCTCACCTTGCTCGCGCCGATCGCGTTGCTGATCGAGGCGCCCATGTCCAGGCAGGTGTCCATCGCGTTCAGCGGCGCCAGGGCGCCGAGGGTGTAGCAGCCGATGTCGCCATAGACGTCGCCGCGCGCCTTCTTGAGCTCGAAGAAGACGCCGCGGTGCGGGCAGCCCGGACAGAGCACGGGCGGGCGCGGCAGCACGGCGGCGGGTTCGGCGCCGGCCGCCGCGGGCCGGGCGAGCCCGGCGCGGGCGAGCCGGCTGCGCAGGCGGCCGGGCGTCAGCTCGCCCAGCAGGCCCCTGATCGACTTGCCTTCGCAGGCGATGCCGGCGGCCTTCAGCAGCTCCTCGGTGAAGCCGTCCAGCTCCTCGATGACACACACGCGGTCCACCTGGGCGGCGAACTCGCGGATGCGGGCGAGCGGCAGCGGGTAGCTCAGGCCGAGGCGGAAGCAGCTGGCCTGCGGCAGCACCTCGCGCGCCTGGGCGTAGGCGGCGCCCGCGGCGACGATGCCCAGCGCCCTGTCGCCCCACTCGATCCGGTTGAGCGGCGTCTCCTCGCTGTAGGCGCGCAGCTTCTCCAGGCGCTCCTCGACGTAGGCGTGCCGCGGCCGCGCGTGGCCCGGCACCATCACGAACTTCTGCGAGTTCTTCTTGAAGCCGAGCACCGCGGGCTTCAGGGTCGCGCCCGCCGTTACGATGCCTTTGCTGTGGCTGATGCGCGTCGTCATGCGCAGGAGCACGGGCACGTCGAAGCGCTCGCTGATCGCCATGCCGATCTTGACGAAGTCCTTGCAGTCCTGGCTGTCGGCCGGCTCGAGCAGGGGGAGCTTGGCGAAGCGCGCGTAGTGGCGGTTGTCCTGCTCGTTCTGGCTGCTGTGCAGCTCGGGGTCGTCCGCGCTGACGATGACGAGTCCGCCGACCACGCCCGTGTAGGCGAGGGTCAGCAAGGGGTCGGCCGCCACGTTGAGCCCGACGTGCTTCTGCGTGCTCAGCGCCCGCGCGCCGCTGAAGGCGGCGCCGGCCGCCACCTCGAGGCCGACCTTCTCGTTGGGCGACCACTGGACGTACATCTCGGGGACCATCCGGGCGATGGTCTCCAGGATCTCCGTGCTCGGCGTGCCCGGGTAGCCGGCGCCCAGGTGCACGCCGGCCTCGCGACAGCCCAGGGCCAC
>VGXI01000038.1 GCA_016873475.1 bacterium
GCGGGGCTGGGTGCCGAGCGGCCGTTTGTCGGCCAGTTCGTAGCGGCCCTTGAGCGCGTGGGTGCGCAGCAGGGTCGAGACCAGGGCCAGCGAGTCGCGCCAGCTCACCGCCACCCAGAGCCGCTTCTCGACCGGATTGAGATCGCCGAAGCGCAGGCTGTCGATGCCGCCCGCCCGCCCCAGGCGCAGGGTGAGACGCGGCGCGGCGAGCCCGTAGCTCGCCGCCTCGGCGGCGGTGGCCGGCGGCAGCCAGCGTTCGACCTTCTGCGAGGCGAGGGTGGCGAGCAGCCGGCCGATCACCACGCTGTCGCCCGGGTCGCGCACGGGCGCCGTGAGCTGCCAGGCGGGCGCCTCGCCCACGCGCTCCACGCGCAGGGTCTTGTCGGGATAGACGAGCTCGAACCAGCGCAGACTCTCGATGGGCTGCGGGTAGAGGTAGCCCGCCGCCAGGCGCTCGGCGACGCGCGCGGTCTCGCCGCGCTCGCGCAGGACGACGAGCAGCGCGGCGAGCAGCAGCAGCGCGAGCGCGGCAAGCGTCATGCGCCAACGAAGCCTCATGGCGGACCTCCCGGTGCGGCGCTCCGGCGGCCGCGCCGCGCCAGCCAGAGGCGCAGTGGCCAGAGCGCGACGAGGGCCAGCGGGAGCGCGAGGAGCGAGAGCAGATCGTAGAGCTGCCGTCCCGCCCGGGTGATCGGCAGCAGGCTGACGGGCGGCGGCTCGCCGCCCGGCGCCACGCGATCCGCGCCCAGCCAGGCGAGGGCGCCCAGGATGAGCCGCGCGTTCCCGTACCAATCGAGCTGGCCCGCGGTGACGAAGTGGCTGTCGCCGACGACGAGCAGGGGGCCGCCGCCCTGGGCGCTGCTGTCCGAGGCCGCCGCGAGCACGAAGGGACCGCGGCGATCGACGCGCTCGTCCAGATGGGCGCTGCCGTCGAAAGGCCCGCGCTCCTCGAAGCTGCGGTCGCTGGAGACGAGCAGGGCCCGGGGCGCCCCCGCGCCCTCGCCGCTCAGGTCGAGAGCGCGGGCGAGCGGGAAGCAGGTGGGCTCGGGCCGGGCGAGAAAGCTGCGCGTCGCCGGGTGCGGCGCGTAGCGCGTCGCCACCGGCACCTCGAAGCCGCGCTCGAGGGCGAGGTTCTCCTCGCTGAGATCGACGACGAAGCCCGCGCCGAGGGCGATGCCCCGCCCGGCGAGCAGGGGGCCGAGTCCGGCATCGCCCGAGGAGTCGGCCAGCTCGGCCGCCGGATCGACGAGCAGGCAGAGCGCGCCGCCCGCACCCAGGTGGGCGTCGAGGGCCGCGAGCAGGCGGGGGGGCAGCCGCCGGTGCGGCCCGGCGAGCAGGAGCAGGGTCTCGCGCGGCGGCGCCGGCTCGCTGATCGCCCACCAGGGATCGACCTGCCAGCCCTCGGCGTCGAGCAGCGCGGCCAGGCCGTCCAGACCCTCGGGGCCGGCCGGCTGACTCGCGCTGCCCAGGGGGCGCAGGCCCGGCGCCTGGACGAGGGCGAGTCGCGGCGCTCCGTCGGCGCCGCGCGCGAGACCGCGCAGCGCGCGGGCGAGGGCGCGCTCGTCGAGCAGGTAGTCCCCGCCCGGTCCGCGCTCGGCGCTGAAGCGCTGGCTCGCGGCGCCCACCTCGATCAGCACCTCGCCGGGGGCCTCGACCCCCGCCGCGAGCGCGCGCGCCGGCTCGCGGCCCGGGTCGACGAGGGTCCAGCTGAGGTCCGGCCGCCGCGCCTGGCAGGCCCCGAAGAGCGCCGCCGCGCGGCTGCGCTCGGGCTCGCGGTCGGGCAGGTAGAGGGTGATGCGTGGCGCGGCCGGCAGCGCGGCGAGCAGCTCGGCGGTGCGCGCCTCGAGACTGTGCTGGCGACTCGGGCTGAGGTCCAGACGCCAGCGCTGGCGCCCGGCGAAGAAGAGCAGCAGTCCCGCCGCGAGCAGCACGCTCAGCGCCCGCAGCAGGATCTGCAGGCGCTGGCCGCGGGCGGCGCTCATCGCCAGCCCCCGCGCAGGGCCTGCAGGCGGCGGCGCGCGAGTTCGAGGCCGAGCGCCGTGAGCAGGAGGAAGTAGGCGAGATCGGCCGTGTCGAGCAGTCCGGTGAGCAGGGGCGCGAGGTGGCCGAGCGCCGAGAGTGCGGCGAGGGCGCCGTCCGGGAAGCCGGTGGCGCCCGCCTTGGCGAAGCCGCCCAGGATCCACAGCAGCAGGAGCAGCGCAAAGCCCCCTACCGCGGCGAGCAGCGGGCTGCGCGTCAGGCTGCTCAGGAAGAGCGAGAGGGCGAGGAAGGCTCCCGCGAGCAGCGCGATGCCGGCCAGCCCGACGAGGAAGCTCGGCCAGTGGAGACTGCCGTAGGCCGCGAGCACGAACTTGGGCAAGCAGGCCAGCGCGAGCAGGCCGAGGAAGTAGAGCCAGGCCGCCAGCCACTTGCCGAGGACGAGCCGCCCCTCCCCCACCGGGCTCGTCATCAGGAGCTCCAGCGTGCCGCTGCGCCGCTCTTCGGCGAGCAGGTTCATCGCCAGCAGGGGCAGCAGCAGCAGACTGAGCGTGGCGAGCGCGCCGAGGTCCTGGCGCAGCAGGCTCTCGTTGAAATCGAGGAAGGCGGGCGCGAGTCCCTGGCTGCGCATGCGCAGGCCGATCTCGGCGTTGGCCCGCAGGTAGGCCTGGAGGTTCAAGCTGCTCAGGGCGCCGGCGAGCAGCAGGAAGGCGCCCCCCAGCAGGCCGGCCTGCGGGGAGCCGAAGAGCGCGCGCCATTCGCGGCGCAGGATCGCGGCGAGCACTCTCACGGCGCCTCCTCGGCGCGCCCGCTGAGCACCTCGAGGAAGACCTCCTCCAGCCCCGCGGCGCGCGCCCGGAGCTCGTAGATCCGCCCGCCCCGCCCGTGCAGCCAGGCGGCGAGGGCGGCCGGCGCTTCGGCGTCGGGGTCGAGCTCGAGCCGCCAGCGCTCGGGCGTTCCGGCCGCGAGGCGCTCGGCCGCGCGCAGACCCGGGGCGCCCGCCCAGCCCCCCGGGGGCAGGGCGACCCGCGCCTCGAAGCGCCCTCGCCCGGCGAAGCGCTGACCCAGCTCGGCCAAGGAGCCCGCCAGCGCCGAGCGCCCGCGGTCGAGGATGAGCACGCGGTCACAGACGGCCTCCACCTCGGAGAGGATGTGCGTGCACAGCACCACCGTCTTGTTCCCCGCGAAGGAGCGGATCATCGCCCGCAGCTCGCGCACGTGGAGAGGATCGAGGCCGGCGGTCGGCTCGTCCAGGAAGACGAGCTCGGGGTCGTGGAGCAGGGCCTGCGCGAGTCCGAGGCGCTGCCGGTAGCCCTTGGACAGTTCGCGCGCCGGCCGCCGCGCGACGGCGCCGAGGCCGCAGCCCTCGATCACCTTCGCGATGGCGGCGCGCCGCGCCGGGCCCGCGAGCCCGTAGAGCCCGCCCCAGAACTCCAGGTTCTCTTCGGGACTGAGATCCGGGTAGTGCGGCGTCGCCTCGGGCAGGTAGCCGCTGCGCCGACGCAGGTCGGGGCCGAGCTGGGCGAGGTCGTGCCCGTCGATCTCCACGCGGCCGCCGTCGGGCGGCATGAATCCGGTGAGCAGGCGCAGGGTCGTCGTCTTGCCGGCCCCGTTGGGTCCCAAGAGGCCCAGGATCTCGCCGCTCGCCAGCTCGAAGTCGAGCCCGGCGAGCGCGAGGAGATCGCCGTAGCGCTTGCTCAGTTCACGGACGCGGATCACAGCAGCGAGTTAGTCCTTCGCGCGGGCGCTGTCAACCGCGATCGCGGGCGCGCTCGTCGCCGGCGAGGCCAGCGGCCGCCAGCAGGGGGGCGAAGCCGGCGGGACTGCTCTCGGCAGTGGCCAGGCGGCGCGGGAAGGGCAGGGTCCAGCCCCAGGGCCCGTTGGTCAGGAGGGCGGGGGCCGTCTCCCGGGCGGCCAGCTCGGCGAGGCGCGCCGGCGGCGGAGCCTTCCGCCCAAGATGGACATACACCTCCGCCTCGAGCCCGTCCTCGGCGCCGAGGCGGCGCGCGCGGAGGCCGGCCTCGGCCAGCGCGCGCTCGTAGAGAGCCGGGTTCCAGAAGCCCAGGGGCCCGAACTCGAGGTCGACCGCCAGGCCGGGCAACAGCGGACGCCAGTTGCCGCCCCCCGGCACGAAGATCGCGGCCCGCCCGATGCGGGCCAGATCGGGCGGCGGCGCCGGCGGGGCGCCCGCCGGTGGCAGGCTGGCCCGGAAGCGCTCCCAGCGCTCGGCGGCTTCCTCGAGCCAGCGCTCGCGCAGCGCGCCGCGCTCGAGATCGGCGGCCATCGCCTCGAGCACGAACTCTGCCCCGGGCTCCCAGCGCGCGAGGGTCAGCAGATGACAGCCTGCGGCCAGTGCCGCCCGCGCCCGCTCGGCGGGCGGCACCACGGCCGCGCCCGCCATCTCGAGGGCATCCGTGACGACGAGGCCGCGGAAGCCGAGCTCGCCCTGCAGCCGGTCGCGCATCACGTCGGGGCGAAAAGTCGTGGGGCGCGGGTCGGCGTCCCCGGCGAGCTGCAGGTGGGCGCTCATCAGCGCCGGCGCGCCCGCGCGGATGCCGGCCGCAAAGGGTGCGAGCGCGAGGCCGCGGTCGGCGGGGACGGTCGGCAGGCTGAAGTGGCTGTCCTCACGGCTGTCGCCGTGGCCGGGATAGTGCTTGATCACGCCGTGCACGCCGCCGGCCGCGAGGCCGGCCAGCGCCGCGGCCACGGCCGCGCCGGCGGCCTCCGGGTCGCCGCCAAAGCTGCGCGTCCCGATGACCGGATTCTGCTCGCCCGCATCGAGATCGGCGACGGGCGCGATCAGGACGCCGATCCCCTGGGAGCGACAGCTCGCCGCCAAGGCCTGATGGCAGGCGCGCACCGCCTCGAGGCCGGCCATCGCCTGGGCGCGGGGCGCCGGCCAGGGCTCGCGGTGGAGCTGCTGGACCCAGCCCCCCTCCTCGTCGAGGAAGAAGAGGAGCTCGCGCTGGGCCGCAGCCTCGAGGCGCTGCCGCAGGGCCGGCAGCGAGGCCGGCCCCTCTGGCAGGTTGTCGCGAAAGAGGATCGCCGCCGGCGGCGCGAAGCGCTCCAGGAGGCGCAGGAACTCGACCCCTGGCTCGGCGCCCCGGAACCCGAGCAGCCAGCAGGCGCCCGCGCGGCGCTGGGCGACGCCCCTCATGACTCGAGGGGCTCCACGCGCACGGCCGTGCCGTAGGCGAGCAGCTCCGAGGCGCCTGGCATGATCTCGCTGCTCGCGAAGCGCAGGCAGAGGACGGCATTGGCCCCGAGTTCCTCGGCTTCGGCGCTGAGCCTGTCCAGCGCCTGCTCGCGGCTCTCGGCGATCATCTTCGTGTACTCGGTGACCTCGCCACCGATCAGGTTCTTCATGTGCGCCATGATGTCGTGTCCGAGATGCCGCGTGCGGACGGTGTTGCCGCGCACGAGACCGAGCACCTCGATCACGCGGTGGCCAGCCAGCAGCTCGGTAGTGACGAGAATCACGGGAACCTCCGGATCAGCGGGTCACGTAGCGGTAGGGGTCGTGCTGGCGCTCGAGCCAGCGCTCCCGGACCTTCACGGCGAAGAGCAGCGAGAGCCCCAGCAGCAGGCCGCCCGCCGAGCCGCGGAAGACGAGAGGCAGCGCGGGGTCGCGCAGGACGGCGACCACGGCGGCTGCGAAGAGGAGCAGGGCGCCGCCCCCCGCGAGGAACCAACCGAGATGGAGGCCGGTGCGCGCGATCACGCTCCGAGCCAGGGCCTCGAGGACTTCGTCGGCGGGATCCTTGAGGCGGTAGCGATCCAGTTCGTGGCCGAGCGCCTCCAGGCGCAGCAGCTCGCGCCGCAGCGAGGGATCGCTGGCGAGAGCCGCCTCCAGCTCGGCCGCCTCGCTGGCCTCCAGCTCCCCGTCGAGCTTAGCCATCAGGAGCTGACGGGCGCGGTCCAGGTTCATCTAGCTTGCCTCCGTAGCTTCGGCCAAGGTGGGCCCCTCCTTGCCCAGCCTGCTCTCCAAGGCTTCGCGCAGGGCGGCCCGGGCGTAGAAGAGGCGGCTCATGACGGTGCCGCGAGGGATGTGCAGGAACCCGGCGATCTCCTGGTAGCTCAGGTCCCGGAAATGGCGCAGGAGGATGATCTCGCGGTGCTCTGGGCTCAGCGTGCAGAGCGCCTGCCAGATCCGCTCGCCGCGTTCGCTCGCCTCCAGGGACTGCAGAGGGCTGACACCTGCTCCGGCCGGATCGATGCCGCCGTCCCGCTCGAGAACGAGCGGGCACTCGCCATGGCGGCCGCGCTTGGCCAGGAAATTGAAGCAGAGATTCCGCAGGATCCGGTAGAACCAGGGGAAGAAGGGGCGCTCGACATCGAAGCGGTGCATGTGGGAGAGCGCGCGCAAGAAGGCCTCCTGGGTCAGGTCGCGGGCATCCTCGAGGTCGCCCACGAAGCCGAGGGCGACCTGAAGGGCCTCCCGGCGGTGTCGAAGCACCAGGGCGGCGAAGGCCTCGCGGTCGCCGTCCCGCGCGCGGCGGAGCAGCGAGGATTCGAGCTCCGGCTCGCGCGACGGCATGGCTACCTCCCCCTCCCAGGAGAATTCGCAGTCTAGCCGAAGATTCAGAGAGCGGCAAAAAAAAGAGCGGGTTGCTCAGGCCCGCTCAAAGACTCGAAGGGGGGGAATCGCGTCTCTCCGCCCGACTCCTATCAACTCGCGTGCCAGGAGTTCCAGTCTCGACCCGGGGCCCTGAAGTCCTCACCCAACAGGCCGTTTCGCCGTGGACGCGCCTCGGCCACCCGCTCGCCGCCCCTGGCCTCTGCCCCCCGCTGAGGGCAGTCCAGGCGCCCCCTGTCCACCGGCGGGGACTCGCCTGAAAAACAGGAAGCCACCCCGTCGCAGCGGGATGGCCTCCTGGCGGCAATCGCCGGGCGAACTAGAGCGAATCCTTGAGCGTGGTCGAGGGCTTGAAGCCGACGGTCTTGCTCGCCTTGATCGTGATCTCCTCGCCGGTCTGCGGATTGCGACCGGTGCGCGCCTTGCGCTTGCGAACCGTCCAGGTGCCGAAGCCCGGGTAGGAGAAGCGGCGCTCCTTGCGGATCGTCTTGCCCATGATGTCGAAGCAGGCGTCCACGACTTCGCCGCAGGCCTTCTTGGTGATCTCGCCGTTGATGCCCTTGGTGTTCCAGACGGCATCGATCAACTCAGCCTTGGTCATTCCAGCCACCACCTTTCGGAGTACGGGGTTTGCGGTCAGGGATCGTCACGGCGCCTGTTTAGGCCAAGGTCGCAAACCTGACAAGGAAAATCTTCGGAAAACCGCGCTGGAGGCGGATCAGCGGGGATCGAGGGTCCGCGAAGCCAGGGCTAGCGCGGCTTCCCGACCTCGGGCTCGACGAGAGTCGGCAGGCCTGCCAGCGGATCCGACCCTCGCGGCGTGTCCTGGAGCTGCATGAAACCGCGTTCGCTGCGCCAGCGCAGCAGGCGGCCGTCGACGAAGAGCAGCCTGGTCACCAGCGGCGGCTGTGCTTCCGGGGCTCCCGGATCGCGGAACTCGTAGGTCCAGCGCTGCTCCCTATCGTCCTTGGTGCCCCTGAGCGGCCTACCCCAGGCCAGGTAGACTTGCGTCGGGCTCATCCCCCGCTGGAGCTCACCGGCCAGGATGGACTCGCGAAAGGGGTCCTCCGCCGGCAGGTAGCGCTGCCGCAGCGCGAGGAGCTCGTCGGAAGGCGGCTGCGGCGAACGCACGGTGGCGGCGCAGGAGGCGAGCAGCGAAAGCAGCAGGAACGAGCCGAGCAGAATCCCGATCCGCATCGCAACCTCCCCGCGCAGCGAGGACTGCGCCCTGCTCCTCAGTCTAGCGATTCCGGAGGGAGAAGCAATCCCATTGTCGCCCGCTCGGGCTGCAGCAGCCGCTGGGCCTCGGCACGCAGACCCGCGGCGTCTACGCGGAGCGCAGCCGCCAGGAACTGTTCGCGCCAGGCGGCGAAGTAGAGCCCTTCGCGCAGCACCTCGCGGCTCCACAGGGTGAGCGCCTGCAGGCTGCCGTCCGTGGGGCCGTGGCCGCGGCCGCTGGCCGCGTCGATCCGGGTGAAGAGCTGATCCTTGGCCGTGATCAGCTGGTACTCGGAGAACTCCCCGCGGCGTAGGCGATCGAGGACGCGCTCCACCTTGGTCCGCAGGGCCGGTAGACGGTCGGGCGCGAAACCGCGCAGCTGCAACTCCACGGGGCGCGGGCCGGGCGTGCTGAAGTCGAACCAGGCCGAACCGCCACTCGCGAGCCCCTCGCCGCGGAGCTCACTCTGCACGAAGAGACTCAGCACGCCGGCGAGCAGCGCCGCCGCGGGCGCGGACTCCGCCTGGCCCGCCGGGCCTGGGAACTGGTAGAGCAGCAGCGTGGGACCCCCGCTGGGGCGCCGCCGCTCGCTACCCTGGCTCGCGGGCTCGGGGCGCTGCGGCGGCGGCAGCGGGTGGCCCGGCAGGGCGTCGAGCACTGGGCGCCAGCGGTCCAGGAGAACTCGTGGCTGCAGGTCCCCGGCGAGCAGGAGCAGCGCCGCCCCGGCCTGGTAGCGCTCGCCCAGGAAGGCGGCCAGCGCCTCGCGCGCCGGCGATGGCGGCTCCGGCTGCTCCGGATGCCCCGCGTCGAGGCCATCGGGGCGACCCGGATGGATGGCGGCCGCCATCTCCGCGCGCAGCGCGTACTCCGGCGAGGCCGCCCAGCCGGCCCTCTCCACCTCGTGGAGCCGCCAGGCGGTCTCCAGAGCCTCCGCATCGAGCTCGGCGGGAGCTGCCAGGCGCTCGAGGAGGAAGCCGAGGGCAGTCTCGAGGCCGGCGGACGGGCCAAGCAGTGCGATCTCGGCGCTCTCCAGTTCGCAGCGAGTCTCGAGCCGCCAGCCGAGTCGCGCGAGAGCGGCCTCGAGCGGCGGCCCGGCGGGCTCCCAGCTCGCCCGCGCGCCGAGGAAGGCGCGGGGCGCCAAGAGGGCGAGACGGGGATCGCCCGGGCTCGCGGCCGTGCCGGCCGGCAACGCGAGGAACACGCCGGCGAAGCCCGGGCTGAGCCCACCCACCGCGATCACGCGCCCACCGGCGCTGAGCGGGGTCTCGGTCCAGTCGATGGCGGCAGTCTGCGCCGCCGCGGGGTCGACCGACGCCAGCGCGAGTCCCAGTGCGGCAAGGAGAGGGCGCAGCGCGGATCGGGTCGTCACGGGCCGGCGGTCGCTCCGGGGACAGGCGGTTCGGGATGCCGGAGGGCATCGGCGAGCATATCCAGGAAGGGCAGGAGCCAGGGGCGAAGGCCGGCCCGGGGCTCGCTCTGATAATCGGGTCTGACCGCGCGCAGGGCAAGGTAGTAGGCGGCCCCCGCGCGCCGAATCGCCGGCTCGCAGTAGAAGCCCGCGCCGGCCCAGCCCTGCCGGGCGAGCGCGGTGCTCAGCAGCCGGCCCAGGCGGCCGTTGCCGTCGCTGAAGGGGTGGATCGACTGGAATTCGTAGTGGAAGCGACCGGCCTGGAGGAAGGGATCTGCCGCCGGCTCGAGGCTCGCGAGCAGCTCGCGCAGCAGCTCGGGTACGCGGGCGGCGTGCGGCGGCCGGAAGACGGGCTCGCCGCGGCCCGGTCCGCTCTCGCGGACGATCTGCACGGCGTGGCGACGGTAGTCCCCCGCCTCGGCGCTCAGCCCGGCCATGAGCAACCCATGCAGGTGGCGCAGCAGGGATTCGGACCAGGGCAGCGCGGGCGCCTCCTCGTCGATGAAGCGCAGACCCGACAGGCAGCCCAGCAGCTCGGCGTCGGCTCGGCCCCCGTCCGCCGCGCGCTCGCCGGCCAGCAGGGCCCGGGCGCTCGCCCAGGACAGCGGGTTGCCCTCGATGCCGGCATTGGCCCAGGCGGAGGCGCGCCTGCGCTCGCCCAGCTCGGCCGCCGCGGGTGGCCGCCAGCTCCGGCGCAGGGTTGCCAGTTCGGCGAGGCGCTGCTCGAGATCCACCGGCGACGCTCCCGGCCATCGGGGGGGCAGTCCGCCGCCGCGGCCGCCCTCTAGACTAGCCGAGCGCGGCGGGCCTGGCCAGCCCCGGGTCAGGAGGCCAGGCGCTGCAGACCGTCGGGTGCGGCGATGGTGATCTGGCGGCGATCGACCGCGATCAGCCGCTTGCGACGGAACTGGTTGAGCGTTGCCGTCGTCGTCTCGCGCGTGGAGCCGATGAGGGCGGCCAGCTCCTGGTGCGTGATGCGGGCCCGCAGCCGGATGCCGCCCTCGGCCGGCTGGCCACAGCGGCGCGCGAGGTCGAGGAGGAGGGCGGCCAGGCGGGCCTTCACGTCTTTGAGGAGGAGGCGCTCGATGACCAGTTGGGAGGCGCGAAGGCTCCCCCCCAGGAGTTGGACCAGGACAAGACTGAGATCCGGCTGCTCCGCGAGCAGGCGCTCGAGACGGGCCCGGCTGATCAGCAGGACGCGGCTGTCCTCCATCGCCTGGGCGCTCGTCTCCCGTTCCCGGAGACCCTCGAGGCACTCCAGACCACAGAGTTCGCCGACCTCGACCATGCCCAGGGTGATCTCGCGGCCGCTGTCCTGCAGACGGCTGAGCTTCAGACGCCCGCTGAGGACGACGCAGAGGCCCTCGCAGGGGTCTCCGGGCAGGAAGAGGTGGCAGCCGCGGCGGAGCTTGCGCTGGGGGCAGTCCCGCAGCAAGCGGAGCCGCAGCTTCGGGTCCAGGGCGGCGAAGAAGTCCTGCACAGGCGTCGGGCTCATGGCTTCACCTCGCGGCTGGGGCTTCCCGGTGAGGAAGGAGGAAGCCGTTCGGGAAGCGGAAGGCAACCGGCGTGCCGCAGTCGAAGCCCTGGGACACATGCGGAACTCATAGTGCCGTATTGTCTTGCGCCGTCGAGCTGCCCGCGACTCCCTCCGGCCGAGCCAGCGCGTCTGCGATTCCTGGAGGCCCCTCCAGAGAGCGGAGATTCCGGGGAACTTTCGTCAGCAGTGGGGTTTCGCTGTGGCCTCCGAACCCTTACCTTGATTAAAGTTTTAGTCATCCCCGGCTTGACAGAATCCTACAATAAGGGAAGAACTGGGTATCCGCACGAGCGCAGGGGAGGCCGCATGGAATTCGACCAGCAGGAATTCGTCGTCTATCCCCGCTATGGAGTGGGACGGGTGCTCGGCGTGACCAAGAAGGAGTTCGCCGGCCAGTCCGAGCGCTGCCTGGGCATCCGTTTCGAGGAACAGAATCTCGCGCTCTACATCCCGGTGCACCGGCTCGAGCAGGTGCGCCTGCGCAGCGTGATGTCCCGCAGCATGACGACCCAGGTCATGTCCGCCATGAAGTCCCGGGCGCGCTACGATACGGCCAACAGCCACAAGGAGCGCGTCAAGCACTACCAGGAGAAGTTCAACACTGGCGATCCGGTCGAGATGGCCGAGGTGGCGCGCGACCTGGCCCGGCTGTCCAAGCGGCAGGACCTGAGCATGGAGGAGGAGGGCCTCTGCCGTGACTCGATCAATCTCCTGGCCCGCGAGATCGCCATCAGCCGCAAGGCCGATCTGCAGCGGGTGCGCAAGGACATCGAGGAAGTCCTCTACCGCTAGCGGCCGCGGCGCGACGGCGCCGCGGCCAAGTTCTCGCTAGGACCGGCGCGCGGCAGTCCCTATGCTCCGCCCATGAGTGCCAGGGTCCGCCTCGTCGAGCACAGCCGGCAGTCCTACGATTTCATGGTCGCCGCGGCGCGCACCTGCTACTCGGCGCGGGGCATCGTCGCGCCGGAACAGGTTGCGGCCGGGCCCCCCGGAGCGCCGGCCGCCGACCGCCATGTCGCTCGCGACCGCCTCGCGCGCAGCATCTTCGAGGCGGGCCACCACACGACGCTCCAGCACGGCCAGGTCCAGTTCGCCCTCGAGGGCGTCAGCCGGCTCTTCATCTGGAGCTTCCTGCACGCGCACCCCTTCTACAACTCGGAGCAGGTGAGCCAGCGCTACGTGCCGGTGGCGCCCGCCCACCACTACCGCCCCGCGCTCGTGGGCGCCGCGGCCGCGATCTACGACGCGCAGATGGCGCGCGCGAGCGCCGCCTACCGGGAGCTGGCGGCTCTGCTCGAACCCCGCTGCCGCGAGCTCTACCTCGAGCGCTTCCCGGCGAGACGCCGCAGCCCTCGCCTGGAGACGGACCCGGACAAGCTGGCCCTCGAGGCGGCCCGCTACGTGCTGCCGCTGGCAACGACCGCCTACCTCTATCACACCGTCAGCGTCCTCACCCTCTTCCGCTACTGGCGCCTCGCCGAGCAGCGCGATGCGCCGGCCGAGACGCGCGCCGTGATCGGCGCCATGGTCGAGGCGCTGCTCGCCGCCGTGCCGGACTACGCCAAGCTGATCGAGGAGCCGATCCCGCTCGACGAGACCCCCGAGGCCGCGTTCTTCGCCGGGCGGGAGCCGCCGCCCGGTGAGTGCGCCGCCTTCCGGGCTGCATTCGACGCCGACCTGGCGGGCCACGCGAGCCGGCTCGTCGCGGCGAGCGAGCCCGCGGAGGCCCTGGTCGCCGCCGCCGTGCGCGAGACGCTCGGGCTGCCCGCCGCGGCACTCGGCGACGAGGAGGCGATCGCGCTCTGCCTCGATCCGGCCCGCAATCGCCTCTGGGGCGAGACGCTCAATCTCGCCACCCTCGATCGCCTCGCGCGCCCGCTCCACCACGTTCACTACAGCTTCCGCCGGCGCATCAGCCACACGGCCGACAGCCAGGACCAGCGTCACCGGATGACGCCGGCCAGCCGGCCCTCGTTGCTCAGCCAGGAGAACGGCGAGCCCGACTACATCCTGCCCTCGCTCGTCGCCCGGGTTCCGGCCGCCGCGCGGCTCTACCACGAGACGATGGCCCGCAACTGGGAGGCGATCGCCCGCTTCCGCGCCGCCGGCGGCAGCGCCGAGGACGCGCTCTACCTGCTGCCCAACGCGAAGTGCCTGCGCTACACCGAGAGCGCCGACCTGCTCAACTTCCACCACAAGGCGGCGATGCGCCTGTGCTACAACGCTCAGGAGGAGATCTGGCGCCTCACTCTCGAGGAAGCGCTGCAGATCCGCGATCGGCATCCGCGGCTCGGCCGCTATCTCCTGCCGCCCTGCGGGCTGCGGCAGCTGGCCGGAAGCCATCCCCTCTGTCCCGAGGGCGATCGCTACTGCGGCGTTCCGGTCTGGCGCCTCGACCCGGCGGACTACGAGCGGAGCCTCTGAGTGCCCTCGGCGGGCAGCGCTTCCGCCAGCAGCTCGGCCGGATGGCGCACCGCGACCGACTCGCCCGCCTCGGCGAGAGCGGCCTCCCACTGCAGACGGCAACCGGGATTCGCGCTCAGCAGGGTGTCGGCGCCCGTGCTCGCGAGATCGGCGAGCTTGCCGGCCATGAGCGCCCGTGACAGCGTGGGCTGACGCAGGAAGTAGCTGCCGCCTGCCCCGCAGCAGCGCTCGGCGTGGGGCAGCTCGATGCGCAGCAGGCCGGGCAGGCTGTCGATCAGTTCGCGCGGCCCCTGGGCGATGCCCTGCGCGTGGAGGGCGTGGCAGGCGTCATCGTAGGTGACGCGCCGGGTCGCTGGCGGATGGCTGTCAGCGAAGAGCGCCGGGGTCAGCGCCTCGCTCCAGTCCCGCACGCGCGCGCTGAAGCGCGCCGCGCGCTCCGCCCACTCGGGGTCGGCGGCGAGCCAGGCGCCGTACTCCTTCAGCGCAGCGCCGCAGCCGGCGGCGCCGCTCACGATCAGGGCCCCGGCGCCGGCGGCCTCGCAGGCGGCGATGTTCTGGCGCGCCTGCGCGAGCGAGGTCTCGAGATCGCCGAGGTGGCGAGCGAGCGCGCCGCAGCAAGTCGCCCCGGCCGGCAGCGCGTAGCCGCCGGCCGCGTGGAGCAGACGCAGCAACGCGCCTTCGGTCGCCGGAAAGAGCAAGCCCTCCACGCAGCCCGGGAAGAAGAGTTGGGGTGCCCCCGCGCGCGGCGGCGGCACGGCGCCGGGGCGCGCCAGACGGCGCGGCAGCCAGGCGAGTCCGCGCAGCCAGCCGAGGCCCGGCAGCGGCGCCAGCCCCGCAAGCAGCCGTGGCAGCCGCAGCCAGATGAAGATCCGCAGCGGGGCGCGGAGCCGGCGCAGGCGCTCGGGACGGGCCACGAGGCTGCTCAGCGCCCAGCGCATGAGCGGCGGCAGACCGCCGCGCAACTCGACGAGCCGTGCCTGCGCGCGATCGAACATGGCGGCATAGGGCACGCCGGCCGGGCAGCGCGCCTGGCAGGCGAGGCAGCCGACACACTGCTCGAGGTGTCGATGCCAGGGCGCGTCGCGCTCCTCGTCGCGGCTGAGCAGCTCCATCAGCCGGATGCGGCCGCGCGGCCCTTCCGCCTCCTCACGCCCCAGCTCGTAGGTCGGACAGACTTCGAGGCAGAGGCCGCAGTTGACGCACTCGAGGCGGTCGAAGGGCCGGCTGAACTCAGCCAAAGAGCCACCTCCCGGGAGCGAGCCGCCCTTCGGGATCGAGCGCCCGGGCCACACGCTCCAGGTAGGCCGCGCCGGACAGGCCCTGGAAGTCGGACTGCCCCTCGACGCCGCGCGGGCCCACCTCGCTGCGCCGCAGCAGCACGCCGCCGCCGAGCGGCGGCAGCTGCCCCTCCCGGAACTCGGGCGAGGGCTCCACGCGCAGCCGCCGGCCGGGGAAGTCCAGCGCCCAGCGCGGTCCCAGCGCGGGCAGCAGCGCCGCCAGACGGTCGAGTGCGCCCCGGTATTCGCGCAGGCTCGAGCGCAGGGCGAGCGAGCCGGCGCCGGGGAAGTCGCGGATCGCGCGCAGCCAGGGCCCCGACTCGAGCCCTTCGCGCGCTGTGATCAGCGGCAGGAGGCCGTCCTGGCCGAGCAGGGCGAGCAGGCGCTGCTCCTGCTCCTCGAGAGAGCGCGCGCGGCCCTCGAGGCCAATGACCAGGTGCGTTGCCGGCTCCAATCCCTCGAGGAGCAGACCGGGGCCCAGCAGCAGCTGACCAGCGGCGAAGTCGCAGCGGCGAAAGACCGCCCGGCCCGCGGCCAGAGCGCGGTCCGGATTGCGATAGCCGAAGACGAGCAGCCGGCGCGCCTCGGGGCGCGGCCGGGTGCGCAGGCGCAGGCGCGTGACGATGGCCAGCGCGCCTCGGCTGCCCGCGAGCAGGCGGGTGAGGTCGTAGGCGGTGACGTTCTTCATCACCCGGCCGCCGCAGCAGAAGGGGCTGCCATCGCTGAGCAGACCGCCGGCGCCGAGCAGGCGATCGCGCGGGCTGCGCTGGCCCCCGCGCCAGGGCCAGGACTCGTCGCAGGCGACGACGCCGCCCACGCTGCGCTGCTCGGGATGGGAGACCTGCCAATCCAGCTCGCGATCGGCTTCGCCGAGCGCCGCCTGCAGCTCGACCCAGGGCGTCCCGGCCGCCGCCTCGACCGTGAAGTCGGCCTGGGAGTGCTCGAGTACGCCGCGCAGCGATGCCGTCGAGAGGATCCACTGCGCTGGCCCGGGCAGGGGCGGCAGCTCGTCGAGCAGGCGCGCGCCCGTCGGGTAGAGCAGCCTGCCGCGACCGCTGCGGTCCTCGAGCAGGCGCGCGAGCTCGGCGCCGTCCTCCGGGCGGAAGAAGCGCGGCGGCTCCTCGCCCTCGGCGCTGCCGGCGCGGGTGGTCACCACGCGCAGGGGCGCCGCGCCCGGTCGCAGATCGGAGGGAGGGAAGATCTTGCCCGGGTTCAGGATGCCGCGTGGATCGAGGGCTTTCTTGAGACGCAGCTGCGGCTCGCGGTCCTCGGCGGAGAGTCCCAGCGGCAGGAAGGCCGCCTTCTCGATGCCGATGCCGTGCTCGCCGCTCAGGGTGCCGCCCAGTTCGACGGCCAGCAGCATCAGGCCCTCGTTCAGATGCTGCAGGCGCCGAAGCTGGTTCGGGTTCTCGCGGTCGAATCCGATGTTGGGATGCAGGTTGCCATCGCCCGCGTGGAAGACGTTCGCCACGGGCAGCTCGGCGGCCGCCGCGAGCTCGCCGACCCGGCGGATCGCCTCGGGCAGGCGGCTGATCGGCACGCAGATGTCCTGCACGAGGATGTCGCGGTAGAGCCGGCCCAGGGCGCCGAAGGCGCCCTTGCGGCCGCGCCAGAGCTGCCTGCGCTCGACCGGGTCGGTGGCCTCGCGCAGCCAGAGCGCGCCTTCGCTCGCGAGCAGCGCAGCCAGTTCGGCGCGCTCGGCGGCCACCTCGCCGGGCAGGCCGTCCAGTTCCACGAGCAGGACCGCCTCGGCGGCCGCCGGGTACCCCGCGCGGAAGACCGAAGCCTCCACGGCGCGAATCGCCTCGCGATCGAGGATCTCCAGGGCCGCGGGGCGCAGACCGCGGGCGAGCACGCGGCCGACGACGGCACAGGCCGCCTCGAGACTCGCGTAGGGCGCGAGCAGGGTGACCACTGCCTCGGGCAGGGGCGACAGGGCCAGCTCCATCGCCGTGACGAGGGCCAGCGTGCCCTCGCTGCCGGTGAGCAGGCCCAGAGCATCCAGCGGATCGCCGCCCGGCGAGCCGCAGCCGAGGCGATGCAGCCCGCCGCGGTCGTCGACCACTTCCAGGCTGAGCAGGTGCTGCGTCGTGACGCCGATCTTGAAGCAGTGCGGCCCGCCGGCGTTCTCGGCGACGTTGCCGCCGAGCGTGGAGACGGTCTGGCTGCTCGGGTCGGGCGCGAAGCAGAGGCCGGCCGGCGCGAGGAACTCCTGCAGTTCCCGGTTGACGAGCCCGGGCTGAACCCAGGCGCGGCGCGCCGGCGCGTCCCAGCTGAGGATCTGCCGCATCCGCGTGAAGGAGACGAGCAACCCGCCCTCCAGGGGCACCGCGCCGCCGGAGAGCCCCGTGCCCGCGCCGCGCGCGGTGATCGGCAGCCCCTCTTCGGCCGCCAGCTTGACGATCGCTGCGCACTGCTCGGTGTTGCGCGGGAAGACCACCAGATCCGGCGCGCGGCGGAAGAGGCGCTGGCTGTCGCTCTCGTAGAGAGTGCGCAGGGCGGCGGACTCCAGCAGGTCGCCCGCCGCGAGCAGGCGCCGGAGCTCCCTGCGCACGCGTTCGTTCATCGCTAGTCGCCCCGAGCGGGATCGCAGAGGCTGACCCAGTACCTGTCCAGGAGCGCGGCCACCCGGCCGCCGCCGGCCAGGCGGCCGACGGCGAGGGGCGAGTCCACCTGCCCGAAGACGGCGATCTGGGTGGCCGCGGCGGCTCCCCAGTCGAGGCCGTAGCCCCGCACGCGGTCGGAGCCGGTGTCGCGCAGCCAGATCTCGCTGCCGTCCTCGCTGAAGCGGCCCAGGCTCGGCAGGGTGCCGAGCGCGATGCTCTCGCTCGCGTCCAGGTCCACTTCCGCAACGCGCAGGAGCAGGCTCGAGGACACGAAGGCGAGCAGCAGTCCGCCGGCGCCGTCGCGCTGCAGGGTGACGGCGAAGCCCGGCAGGTCCACTGTCTCGCTCAGCGCCGGCGCCCCGCTGAGGTCCACGCGCAGTAGGCGCATGCCGCCGGTCGTCTCGGCGATGAAGAGCTGCTTGGTCTCGGGGTTGGCGGTCATGCGGCTGGCGAGGGCCAGGTCCGCGAGGAACTCGAGCGTATCCAAGGGTGCGAAGCTCTGGCCGTCGACGAGGACCGGCGCGCCACCCTGCACGGGCGCAAGGACGAGGCTGTCGCCGCCCAGCCAGGCGAAGGCGCCCGGCACGAAGTCCACCGTGCCCTCGCGCAGCAGCGCCAGGGGATCGCTCTGGACGAGGGTGAGCTGCGCGCCGAAGCCGCCGGCGCTCGCCGCTGTCCAGACGCGCCCGTCGGGCAGGGCCTCGAGCAGGGTCGGCGCCGCGTCCAGGAGCAGCGAGTCCTGGACCGCACCCGCGTCATCGACGAGCAGCAGGCGGCCGAAGGTCGCGTAGCTGACCAGGAAGCGATCGCCGGCAGGCAGCAGGAGCAGCCGCTTGAGCAGGGGGTCCGCACCGAAGAAGCGCTGCGCCGCGCCCAGAGCCTGACTGAGACCGAGACTACTGCCGGCCTGGCCGACCGCGTCGTAGCTGTAGAGCCGGTAGCTGTAGACGGCGTTCGCGCTGACGTCGGCGTCGGTGAACAGCGTGTCCGCCGGGTCGCTGCCCGTGTGGACGAGCAGGTCGAGACTGTCCGCGCCCAGGGTGCCCTCGGCGCGGTAGAGCCGGTAGGCGGCGAAGTCGGCGTCGGGGCTCGCGCGCCAGCGCAGCGGGATCTGGCCGTAGTCGGCCGTGGACAGGAACTCCAGCCGCAGCGGCGTGGGCAGGGCGTCGAGGGCGGCCGTCGCCGCGAGCGGCGCGCTGAGATTGCCCGAGGCGTCCTGGCTCGCGAGGCTGTAGCTGTACTCGCGCTCCGGCGTGACGGCGATGTCCAGCCACTCGTTCACCGAGATGTCGAAGCGCTGGGCCTGCGGGTCGCCGGGGCTCTTGGTGACCCAGTAGCCGGCCAGGTCGCTGCTGTCGGCCGGCGCGCTCCAGACGAGGCGCAGGAAGCGGCCGCCCTCGCTGTGCACCGCGAAGGCGAGGGGCGCCGGCGGCGGCGTGACGTCGTAGGGCAGCAGGGTGAAGCTCTGCTGCTGGTCCGTCTCGCCGAGCACGACCCAGCGGCTCTCGCCCGCGAAGCCGGCCAGGTTGACGCGCAGGCTGTCGGCGCCGGCCTCCTCGGGGTCGAGCTGGTAGCTGCCGTCGGCGGCGCTGGTCGCGCTCGCCCCGCCCCAGGTGATCGTGGCGCCCGCCAGCGGCACCTCGGGGTGCAGGCGCTGGTAGACGGACCCGCGCAGCAGCCCCACCTCGGGCGGCGGCAGCAGCGGACCCGTCCCCTTGTCCCTGTCCTCGCAGGAGAGGCCGAGGGCCGCCAGGGCGGCGAGAGCGAGCAGTGCGGTCAGGCGGCGCGGCATTTGCGGCATGGCTTTCCCTCGCTGTGGCGCAGGGGGGATGGCTGGAGATAAGCGCATTGCCGGGCCGCGGTCAATCGCCTGGCGGCGGCTTGCCAGGCTTGGGCGAGCCACCTATCCTGAACGGGCGTCCCAACCCCGGAGTCGGCATGAGCCCGCGCCCCGCCCCCCTGCGCCGTCCCGACTGGCTGAAGGTCAGCTTGGACACGGGCGAGGACTACCGGGCACTCAAGCGCCTCGTCGGCGAGCAGGCCCTCCACACGGTCTGCGAGGAGGCGCGCTGCCCGAACCTGCACGAGTGCTGGAACGCGCGCAGCGCCACCTTCATGATCCTGGGCGACACCTGCACGCGCCACTGCGGTTTCTGCAGCGTGGGCAAGGGACGGCCGCTGGCGCCCGACGCCGACGAGCCGCGCCGCGTGGCCGCGGCCGTGCGGGCGATGGGCTGCCGGCATGCCGTGCTGACCAGCGTCGACCGCGACGACCTGCCCGACCTCGGCGCCGGCCACTGGGCGGCGACCTTGCGCGCCGTGCGCGCCGCGAGTCCGGGGATCACGATCGAAACGCTCATCCCCGACTTCCAGGGCCGCCGCGATTGCCTGGCTGCCGTGATGGCCGAGCGGCCCGAGGTGCTCAGCCACAACGTCGAGACCGTGCCCGAGCGCTACAAGCCCGTGCGCCACGACTCGAGCTGGACGCGCTCGCTGGCCGTGCTCGCCATGGCGCGGGAGTGGCAACCGGCGTACGCCGTGGGGATCAAGTCCGGGATGATGCTGGGTCTCGGCGAAACGCGCGAGCAGCTGCTCGCGGCGATGGACGAGCTACTCGCGGCGGGCTGCGAGATCCTCACGCTGGGGCAGTACCTCTCGCCCACGCGCTCGCACCTGCCGGTGCAGCGCTTCGTGCCGCCCGATGAGTTCGCCGAGCTGAAGGCGATCGGCGAGGCGATGGGCTTCAAGCACGTGGAGGCCGGGCCCTTCGTGCGCTCGAGCTACATGGCCCACAAGCACGTGGGGCTCTGA